>NZ_JRAT01000014.1:0-130410 GCF_000765945.1 Porphyromonas gulae | reverse complement strand
ATTATTTCACTTATGACATTGAACTTCTCTGCAAAACTATACTTCATAAATAAATTACACCCAAAAAGTTTTATGTCTAACTTTTTGGGTGCACTTCATACAGAGATCCGCATGTGGGGCAATTATAGGTATTTTGCCAATCGGTATCGGCAGCTAAAAAGACTTTTTACTTGCCGTAGCGAGCTTTCAGTATCTGGATCATATCAGCAGACATGGAGTCGAGATCGTACTCCGGCTTCCAATCCCATTCGCTACGAGCACAAGAATCATCCAATGAGTTTGGCCATGACTCGGCAATACCTTGACGGAGAGGATCGACTTCGTAATTCATAACGAAATCAGGTACCAACTTCTTCACGGCTGCCGCTATCTGCGAGGGTTCGAAACTCATGGCAGTGATATTGAACGAATTGCGATGTACCAGACGGGCAGGATCAGCTTCCATCAGCTCCACGCATGCGCGAAGAGCATCGGGCATATACATCATATCCATATAAGTACCTTCTTTAATGGGACAGGTGAAGCATCCTTCTTTGACAGCTGCATAATAAATATCCACGGCATAGTCTGTCGTTCCGCCACCGGGGAGGGTGACGTTGGAGATCAAACCGGGGAAACGAACCGAACGTGTATCTACACCGAAACGCTTGTGGTAGTAGTCGCTCAAAAGCTCGCCACTGACCTTCGTTACTCCGTACATGGTCTTGGGACGCTGAATAGTATCCTGGGGGGTCTTGTCCTTAGGAGTATCATTGCCGAAAGCACCGATAGAGCTGGGTGTAAACACTGCACAATTCTTTTCACGAGCTACTTCCAGTGTATTGAAAAGTCCTCCCAGACCAATATGCCATGCTAACTGAGGTTTGGCTTCTGCTACGGCACTGAGAAGGGCTGCCAAATTGTAAATCGTATCTACTTTATACTTATCCACCACTTCTGCTATTTGTTTGGCATTGGTGATGTCTACTATTTCGGCAGGACCGCTTTCGAGTAGTTCGCCCTTAGGCTCTGCACCGGGGATATAACCCGCTACAACGTTTCCCTGAGGATAACGCTTTCTCAACTCCATAGTCAGCTCCGATCCGATCTGGCCGGTAGAGCCGATAATCAGGATGTTCTTCATTCTACTACCTCCGTATTGCTTTAAGTTAGTTGGGTTCATTAAAATTCGCTGCAAAAGTATGGATTATTCTCATAAATATGCGACTAAAAAGCAGCACAAAATCGATGAAGACGAAAAGAAAGACAAAGACCTCTCTATAGGAGTCTGACGAAATAGATGCCATCCCGTCTTGAAGAGGTTTGAGCCGAACCGGTATAAGAAAAGAGAACGATCAAGTGCGAAATCATTTGATTTCAGGCAGATACCTATATGTGGGGATTGTCGATTAGGTGGAATAACTATACTTTTGTTCGAAACAAAACAATATTTTTTCGTATGACAACGCATCACATAAAGAAATCATATTCACCCAATACAAAGCTAAGTGACTTAATATGCGAGAATTACGACTTGCTGCTGGTCATTACGCGCTTTGGTATTTCACTTGGTTTCGGAGAAAAGAGCATACGAGAAGTCTGTGAGGACAATAAGGTAAACACCAATACCCTCATGGCTGTCATCAACGCACTTATCAACCGTCCCGAGCACCCTTCCGAGGCAATCTTGTCGGATCTGTCAGCTCCCTCCCTGATCAACTATCTGCGCAAGTCGCACAATTATTTTCTCGAATTCCGTCTGCCTTCGCTCCGTCAAGATCTTTTAGCCGCACTGTCCAACTGCCCATCCGAGGTGGTGTTCGTCATTCGTCAATTCTATGATGAATACGTGGAGGAAGTACGCAAGCACATGAGCTACGAAGAGAAAACAGTTTTCCCCTATGTGGAAAAGCTTTTAGCCGGAAAGTTGGACGAACGTTCGCACTACAGGATCGATATATTCAGCAAACGCCACGATCAGATAGAGCTGAAAATTTCCGAACTTAAGAACCTGCTGATCAAATACTACCCGACATCAAGCGGCTACGAACTCAACAGCGTACTGCACGACATATTCTCTTCGGAAGACGATCTGTCTGCACACAACTTTGTCGAAGACCACCTTTTCGTGCCTTTGATTCGTAAAATAGAAAAGGAAAGCGGATTATGAACATCATCACACTCAAGGTAGCGATCGTAGAACCGCTACCTATGATTCGTGCAGGGCTGGAAGCTCTACTAAAGAAAATCACCGGCTACAAGATACAATTCATAGATGCGCCGGCCGATAATGGTTGGGTAGATGTAATCTCCTTTTATTGTCCCGATATCGTTTTCATGAATCCACTCGTATCGGGACTGACCCGAAACGAATCAGACAAGGCATGTCCACAGTCGCGCTATGTGGGTTTGCTCACTACGCCGATCGACAGCAATATGCTACACAACTATGACGATACACTGTCCGTCCACGCCACAGTAGAGGAATTAAGACAGCTATTGGAAAGACTTTATCAAAAGACCTTGGAACCCGAAGAGAGCGGAGAAGAACAACAGACGCTCACCAATCGGGAGAAAGAGATCGTCGTAGGCGTGGTGAAAGGTATGACCAACAAAGAGATTGCGGAAGAGCTTTTCTTATCTACACATACCGTTATAACCCACCGACGCAACATAGCAAAGAAACTACAGATCCACAGCCCCAGTGGTTTGACGATCTACGCCATCATGAACAAACTCGTCAATCTCGACGAGATTACTCACTAAGCGAATAGATTTTCTATTCACTGATCGCCTGCTTTAGAAGTAAGCAAAGACCAAAGTTTATCATTGGGTGGAAGAGGAGCAGTGAGATCGATGAGGACACCGCTGACGGGATGAGTGAAACGAATTCGATGGGCCAGCAGACTGATTCCTCCATCCGGATTACTGCGCCCAAATCCGTATTTCAAATCACCTTTAATAGGACAACCTATAGCTGCGAGCTGGCAACGAATCTGATGATGCCGGCCTGTATGCAACTCTATTTCCAAAAGATGGTAGTTGTCGGACGAAGCTAATAAGCGGTAAGAAAGAGATGCTTTCTTGCTGTTCGGCACTTCACGTACCGAAGCAAAACTTTTGTTCAGCCTTTCGTTTCGGCTGATATAATGGAGCAGTGTGTCCGCGTCCTTGGGAGGTCTTTGCTTGACTATGGCACGATATACCTTTTGTACATCCCCGTCTCGAAACATATTATTGAGCCGAGCCAAAGCCTTACTCGTTTTGGCGAAAACGACCAGCCCTGCTACGGGACGATCCAAACGATGGGCTACACCGAGGAAGACATTGCCCGGCTTGGCATACTTCTCTTTGATCCACTGCTTGACCGTTTCGGACAGAGGGCTGTCGCCGGTCTTATCGCCTTGAACAATCTCTCCGACAGCCTTATTGACTATGATCAGATGATTGTCTTCGTAAACGATTTCCATAACGACAGCCCTATGAACCGAACAGGTTGATTCTGATCCTATATTACATATTCATACCACCGCAAACGTGGACTACCTGTCCCGTCACATACGAAGAGAGATCACTGCCAAGGAAAGTAGCCACGTTAGCCACATCTTCAGGCGTACCGCCACGACGCAGAGGTATCTGTGCAGCCCATTGCTTCTTCACTTCTTCGCTAAGCACGGCGGTCATATCGGTAATGATAAAACCCGGTGCAATTGCATTGGCACGCACGCCGCGTGAGCCCAGTTCTTTGGCAACACTCTTGGCCAAACCGATCATACCAGCTTTGGAGGCTGAGTAGTTGGATTGTCCTGCATTGCCCGATACACCTACCACAGAAGCCATATTGATGATACTGCCGGTACGCTGTCCCATCATGATGGGAGTCACGGCATGAATCATGTTGAACGCTGACTTCAGATTAACATTGATCACGGCATCCCATTGTTGCTCGGTCATACGCATCATAAGGCCATCGCGAGTGATACCGGCATTGTTCACCAAAATATCGATCCGGCCGAAGTCAGCCTTGATCTGTTCCACCACTGTATGCGCGGCATCGAAGTCAGCCGCATTGGAAGCGTATGCCGCAGCACGTACTCCCAGCCGTTTGAGTTCTTCTACGAAAGCTTGTACGCCCTCATCGATATTCAGATCCGTAATGGCCACATCGGCACCTTCCGTTGCATACTTATAAGCTATGGCACGGCCGATACCGCGTCCGGCTCCCGTAATGAGAGCTACCTTGTTCTCCAATAATTTCATACTTTGATTTTTATTTGTCGTGGACAGATACTGACCGATACGATCTGTATGTCCGCGAAGTTGATTTATTGATCGTTAAATTCTTAAATACTTTCTCTGCCAGTCTCTTCTTCACCGGTGTTTACTGCCGGAGATAGACAGATACCGTGGAAGATCAGATGCTCCACATTCTCACTGATTCGCTCGAATGCGATCGTTCCGGCATGCCTAAGATGTCCGCTGATATAGGGCACTTCCAGCCCCTTGATTGAATGGAGCAAGATCTTGGCGGTAATATGGGTATCGGGTATAGAAAAAGCATTGAGCCGAACTCCTTCGTCCAAAATGGAACAGATCAGATGTTCTTCCTTGAGGTCGAACTCCTTACGGGCAGTCTCCACCTTCCATATATCTCGGAAAAAATCGGCACGAAGCGTACCATTACGCACGACGATCTCTTTGATTGCTTCCAAATGAGTATAGATGAAGTGCATCAGCTTCTTAGCCGGCGGCATAGACACGATTGCAGCCGTCTCCAAGGAGCTGTAAAGTTCGTCCAGCTCTTTATGGACAACTGCAAAATAGATATCTTTTTTGCTTTTGAAGTAGGTATATAGCGTGCGTCGTCCCTTGTTTGCCGCATCGGCGATATCGTTCATCGTGGTCTTTTCCACGCCGATTTTGGCAAAGAGCTGACGTGCTACATCGATCATCAGTTCTCTTGTTTTCGCCACACTCATTAAGTATTTTCGATTACCCTAAAATTCTAACGGTATCTTGTTTCGGAAACAAATATAAGGTTTTTGGTGTTGATTTTGCACGTTTGTTTCAGAATTGAGCAAAAAGAACAGCCGCTTTTGTGCATATAAGAGTTTGACGATATTGTCCGAGAAGAGTTTGCTCCAAGCAAATAAAAAAGCTGTCTCCTTTGAAAGGGGACAGCTTATCAATATTCTTGTTGTCTCACAAGGATTCGAACCTTGACAAACAGGACCAGAATCTGTTGTGCTACCATTACACCATGAGACAGTGGCGAAGCATTATCGCTTCCGGTGCTGCAAATGTACACCTTTTTGTGAAACGAACAATAAAAGACAACATTTAAATCTTAATTGGCATCTCCGTATCTTCCTCCATCGTATCCGACTTTGCAAAGATGGGTTGGAAATCTCGATTTTAGGTTCGTAAACTGGAAACACGGTCGAGATATTTTGGTCACTTTTTCTGTCTGTTTTTGTATTTTTGCGAGCGTAAAGACCGAAAAAAGGTCATACATCAGCATCAAAGAGTTCCATTTCAACAAACATCGATGAAGAATATCCGCAACTTCTGCATTATTGCACATATCGACCACGGCAAGAGTACCTTGGCCGATCGGTTGCTCGAATATACCAACACCGTCTCCGGCAAAGACCTGCAAGATCAGGTCTTGGACAATATGGACTTGGAACGAGAGAGAGGTATAACGATCAAGAGCCATGCCATTCAGATGGACTATCAGTTAGATGGAGAAAAGTATGTGCTCAACCTGATCGATACTCCGGGGCACGTGGACTTTTCCTACGAAGTCTCTCGCTCCATCGCCGCTTGCGAAGGGGCATTGCTTATCGTCGATGCTGCCCAAGGGATACAGGCACAGACCATATCCAATCTCTATATGGCGATCGAAAACGACCTGACCATCATCCCCATTGTGAACAAAGTGGATCTACCCAGTGCCATGCCCGAAGAGGTGGAAGACCAGATCATCGAGCTTTTGGGCTGTGATCGTTCGGAGGTTATCCGTGCCAGTGGTAAGACCGGTCAGGGAGTAGATCAGATCCTTCGCGCTATCGTCGAACAAGTACCGGCCCCTGCCGGAGATCCCGATGCTCCACTCCAATGCCTCATCTTTGACTCGGTCTTCAATCCGTTCCGTGGTATCATTGCCTATTTTAAGGTGGTGAATGGCAGTATTCGCAAAGGAGATCATGTCAAGTTTATTGCCACCGAGAAAGAATACGATGCCGATGAAGTAGGAGTACTCAGGCTCGATATGGAGCCGCGCTCGGAGGTCAAGACCGGCGATGTAGGCTATATCATCAGCGGTATCAAAACAAGCCGCGAGGTCAAGGTAGGCGATACGATCACCCATGTGGCGAAGCCTGCCAAAGAGGCCATAGCAGGATTCGAAGAGGTAAAACCCATGGTTTTCGCTGGTGTATATCCTATCGAAGCCGAAGACTTCGAGAACCTGCGCGCTTCTTTGGAAAAGCTTCAGCTCAACGATGCATCGCTGACGTTCCAGCCCGAAAGCTCCGTGGCTCTCGGATTCGGATTTCGTTGTGGATTTCTCGGTTTGCTCCACATGGAGATCGTGCAGGAGCGATTGGATCGGGAGTTCAATATGAATGTGATCACGACAGTTCCCAACGTTTCTTACAAAGTCTATGACAAGAAAGGCGGCTGTAAGGAGGTCCACAACCCATCGGGACTGCCCGAACCCACGCTTATCGATCATATCGAAGAGCCTTTTATCAGAGCTTCGGTCATCACCAATACGGCCTATATCGGCCCTATCATGACACTTTGCTTGGGCAAAAGAGGGGTGTTGGTGAAGCAAGAATATATATCGGGCGATCGTGTAGAGATCTTCTACGACCTCCCATTGGGCGAAATCGTCATCGACTTCTACGACAAGCTCAAGAGTATCTCCAAAGGATATGCCTCGTTCGACTATCACCTGCATGACTTCAGAGAGAGCAAGCTGGTGAAACTCGATATTCTGCTCAATGGCGAACCCGTCGATGCCCTTTCGACACTCACACACGTGGACAACAGTGTCACATTCGGCCGGCGCATGTGCGAAAAGCTCAAAGAACTGATCCCGCGTCAGCAATTCGAAATAGCCATCCAAGCAGCTATCGGGGCCAAGATCATCGCTCGCGAAACGATCAAGCCCGTCCGCAAGGATGTGACGGCTAAGTGTTATGGTGGTGATATTTCCCGTAAGCGTAAACTACTCGAAAAGCAGAAAGAAGGAAAGAAACGCATGAAGCAGATAGGTACGGTCGAAGTACCTCAGAAAGCTTTCCTCGCTGTCCTCAAACTGGACTGATCCGAAGCCTTTTCACAATCCAGTCCCATCACTATGGCCGCTACCAAGTCTCGCACCAAACATCCTGCTCCGGAGAGCATTACAGCTCCGTTGGAGGGACGTGTTCCGCCACAGGCTCCCGAATTGGAGGAGGCTGTTTTGGGAGCTATCCTGCTGGAAAAAGATGCCTATATGCAAGTAGGCGAAATGTTGCGCCCCAGGACTTTCTATCTCAAGGCCCATGAGCTGATTTACGAAGCCATTACCCAACTGGCACTCAATCAGAAGCCGGTGGATATGCTCACGGTGACGGAGCAGCTCAAGAAAAACGGCAATCTCGATGCCGTCGGCGGCCCCTCTTATATAGCCGGTCTGACGCTCAAAGTGGCAAGCTCGGCCAACTTGGAATACCATGCCAAGATATTGGCGCAGAAAGCTTTGAGCCGTGAGGTAATCGGCTTTTCCAGTGAAGTCCTGAAGAAGGCTTACGATGATACGGAGGACATAGAGGATCAGTTGCAGCAGGCCGAGGGACGATTGTTCGAGATCTCCCAGCACAACATGAAGCAGGACGTCCAGCCTATCGACCCGATTATCAAAGAGGCCTTGGGCGAAATCCAAATTGCAGCCAACCGTAAGGAAGGACTCAGCGGTCAGCCATCCGGTTTCCCCGCTATCGACAAGCTCACGGCCGGTTGGCAAGCTTCCGATCTGATCATCATTGCTGCCCGTCCTGCTATGGGAAAGACCGCATTCGTGCTTTCCATGGCGAAAAATATGGCTATCGACTATAATATACCCGTAGCCATATTCAATTTGGAAATGAGCAGTGTGCAGCTGGTCAAGCGTCTGATGTCCAATGTCTGTGAGATTCCGGGTGAGAAGTTGAAGACCGGCCGACTCGAATCACACGAATGGGTACAACTCGACACCAAACTGAAAGACTTCGAAAACAAACCTCTCTATATAGACGATACGCCCTCTCTTTCCGTCTTCGAACTGCGCACCAAATCGCGTCGTCTGGTGCGCGAGTACGGCGTGAAGGTGATCATCATCGACTATCTTCAGCTCATGAACGCCAGCGGAATGTCATTCGGCAATCGTGAACAGGAAGTCAGTACCATCTCACGCTCTCTCAAGGTTTTGGCCAAGGAGCTGAAGATACCCATCATCGCTCTCTCCCAGCTCAACCGAAGTGTGGAGACCCGTCAGGGCGACATCAACAGCAAACGTCCGCAGCTATCCGACTTGCGCGAGTCCGGAGCCATCGAACAGGATGCCGATATGGTATGCTTCATCCATCGCCCCGAATACTACAAGATCACGGAAGACCAGCAGGGCAACTCCCTTTTGGGCATAGGCGAATTTATCATCGCCAAGCATCGTAACGGGCCTGTGGATGATGTGCGTTTGCGCTTCCGCAGCGAGTTTGCCAAGTTCCTCCCTCTTGAGGCTGAAAGCATGGTCAAACGCCACTCCCGTATCGGAGGTTCTCCCGTGGAAATGGGTGTCGGCAACGGATCATTCGCCCCACCCCTACCTCCTCCGGAGGACAATCCTCTCCTTTCAGGCCCCTATTCCTCGGGCACATCCGAGGCCGATTTCCTCGCCGAAGCATCAGGAATCGACAACCCCTTCTGACATTATCAGGAAACGATATTGCACAATTACGAGCCAATACACATTGGCTCCAATACAACGTGCCCTCTCCTCTTAAAAACACGCGCCAAAAAAGTTTTCAACAACGAAGAGGAGTTTGGAATGATTCCAAATAAGCAGGTAAAAAGAAGTAGATATTGAAGTCGAAAAGTTGAGGACACGGACTTTTTCAAGTCGAAATATGACTTTTGGGAGAGAAGATAACGATCTATATACAAACCGTTTACGATAAATATATAGATCGTTTTCGATTTGTATATAAATCGTTTTCAATTTATATATAGATTGAAAGTCATTTCTATATAAATCGCAAGCCTAAAAAGGCCACTTCGAGAGGCTATAAAACAGAGGCACCCACATGATTCGAGCTGAATCATGTGGGTGCCTTATTCTTTTGAAGGGACTGTAAGAGACCTTATTGCTGCTTATGGATCATGGGGATTATACTATTCATCCGTATGCCAACATGGCATACATATAATATCGGCCGGCTCAATCGGCCGAAAAGATTAGGAGCATGAGGATATTCGAAGCACATATCTAACTATCATTTAATCGTTTATCTATATAATTTCATTCGGATGAAAGCCTCTCAGGACAGTGACATCCAACTCCTCATAGAGGGCTTCATCGCGGACAAATGTAAGGAAAAAGTTCAATCCCCTAAAAGGCATTAGAGCGAGTACAGGCCATCGGTGCCTGTAACATGTAAAAAGACTCATCGCAGTACACTTGACAGACTCGGGCTCTATCGATGCTCAGAGCGTGTAGAAGACTTTGAAGCCTACTGATCATCGGGTCGACCCAAACGAAGCCATCCTGACGCTGAGGGATCGATAGACCGATTTACCAGAGTGTTGCTCTTACTTCTGGAATGAGCACTTTGGGGCAAACACTCTCCAAATTATGGTCTGTCAATATTTTTTCTTTAATTTGGTCTTTTGAAGACGGAATCGTTATCTGATAATTACCTTCCGTTGTATTGGAAAAGCGCCGAATTGTATCTCTCCGGACAGGAGGTTTTCGGTGGATGTGAACATTAAAGCAGTAACGTATGGAAAACCCTACGCACCCTCTCACGGATTCAATGGCACAGCCCGAATCCGAAGAATTGAAACCTACGACAACAGACCGGTTGCCGGAGGTTCAAAGCCTGGAAGTGGCAGATCCGACTCCTTTGGAAAACGAATCCAAATCAGCCGAAGAAAGTAAAACAAGCGTAAACGCCCGTTTGGCGGACATGACCGAGCTTGAGCTACTTGATAGCTTGGCCACATTACTCCAAGGAGAAGAGCTACCTCGCCGACAGGAAGTAGAGGCCTACAAGAGTGCTTTCTATAAGAAGAAGCAGGCTCGTGCAGGAGAATTGGCCGACAGTACGACTTCGTCTATGGCCGAGCCGGACTTGAACGAGGAACGTCTGAAAGACTTGCTACAGCGCTTCCGCGAACTGAACCAATCGCGGATAGAGTCGATGCAAAAGGAGCGTGAGAGCAATTTGGCTCAGAAGGAGGCCCTCTTGCAACGGCTGAGAGATCTTCTCGGCAGCAACGAAGAGTTCGGCAAGATCAGCCCTGTTTTTCATGAGATTCGCAAGTCCTGGAAGGAGACCGGTCCCGTGCCGGAAGCAAATGCTACGGATATAACCAAAGAATACAATAGTCTGGTAGAACAGTTCTATGATCTGAAGCAGATCAACGATGAATTCCGCGCCTACGATTTCAAAAAGAATCTGGAGGCTAAGGAAGAATTGATCCATCAGGCCGAAGCCCTCACGGAGAATGCCGACGTCATCCACTCATTCAGAGTACTGCAAGAGCTGCACCATCAATGGCGCGAACTGGGGCCGGTAGCCCGCGAACTCCGCGAAGAGGTGTGGGCAAGATTCAAAGCTGCGTCTACCACGATCAATAAGAAGTATCAAGAACACTTCGAAAAGCAAAAGATACGCGAGCAGGAAAATCTGGCCGCGAAAACATTGCTTTGCGAAGAGATGGAGGCGATAGACACCTCCGGACTGAACTCGCTGGCCAAATGGGACGAACAGACAAAGGCCGTACTCGAGATTCAGGCCAAGTGGAAGACCATAGGCTATGCCCGCAGAAGCGACAACGAGAAGATCTACGAGCGTTTCCGTGCGGCATGCGATGATTATTTCAATAAAAAAACGGCTTTCTTCAAAGGCAAGCGCGAAGAGCTGACCAATAACTACAAGAAGAAACTGGCCATGGTGGAAGAGGCAGAAAGTCTCCAGGAGAGTTCCGACTGGAAAGAAACCTCTGCTCGCTTGACCGAACTCCAAAAAAATTGGAAAAGCATCGGAGCCGTTCCTCATCGGTATAGTGATGAGATCTGGAAGCGCTTTACAACTGCATGCGATGCATTCTTCAAACGCAAAAAAGCCGAACAGGGTGATATGCGCTCCGAAGAACGCGAAAACCTCAAGAGCAAGAAAGCGATCATAGCTGAGCTGGAGGCTTTGGATTCGGAAGAGGCCGGCGAAGGTATCATCGACAGACTCAATGCTCTGGCCGGACGCTGGAATGCCATAGGTTTTGTACCGTTCAGGGAAAAAGATGCTATCAATAAGACTTACAGAAAATTGATCGATGGCCTGTACGACAAGCTCAATATCGAACGCAGCAATCGTCGCCTCGAAGGGTACAATGCCTCCTTAGAACAACTGGAAGGCGGTGGCAAAGGTCAGCTCTACGATGAGCGTGATCGTATGACACGTATCCTCGATCGCATGCGCAACGAATTGCAGACCTATACGAACAATCTGGGTTTCCTCAGCATATCCAGTAAAAGTGGGAATAGCCTGATGCGAGAAATGGAGCGCAAGAAGGAAAAACTGGAAGAAGACATCCGTCTGATGATCGAGAAGATCAAGCTGATCGATAAGAAGATGGAAGAGCTGAACGCTAAAGAATAAGACTCTTCTCCCACTCCATCGGCCAAATACCCCCCCGAGGAGACGACAGCATTCAAGAATAGGAGTGAGCCACGAAGTTTGTAATCGGACTTTCGTGGCTCGCTTCTTTTTTATCGGCTTTCTTCATAGAAACAGGTGCAGGGAAGAAAAAATTTCTCGCGCCAGAACGAAAAAAGTGGAACCATTTTTTCACGTTTTAGGCTCCATTTTTTGTCCTAAACCGGTTCGTAAAAGCAGAGAACATAAATCCACCGGGATTCATCCCTATCCCTTGCATGGGGATACTTCGGGAAAGCTGTCGAATTGGCGTTTCTACGAGAGACTGAGTGTTCTTATCATATAAGATTGCCACACGACATTGAGGGAAGCTATATACCGAATTAGTTCCTATAGTAATTTATATAGTCAGAGCTGAAGCTACAGCAGGGCGTGGAGTCGCATTCGTCAGGTTTTCGAGTCACAGTGCGGCTTCATATTGTGACATTCTGTCACCTTTTGGCAGTATCAGGCGTACTTTGCTTTTTGGCACGCAAATTGTTCATGTTACAGCGTATCACCCTTTCGTCGTTACATAGACAACGAAAGAAAATCAGACAACAACAAAAAACGAATATAGAATTATGGGAAAAATCATTGGAATTGACTTAGGCACAACGAATTCATGTGTCTCTGTATTGGAAGGTAACGAACCTATCGTTATCGCGAACAGTGAGGGCAAGCGCACAACGCCCTCGGTGGTGGCTTTTGTGGATGGTGGCGAGCGTAAGGTAGGCGATCCGGCCAAGCGTCAGGCCATCACCAATCCGACCAAAACGATATACTCTATCAAGCGCTTCATGGGCGAAACCTACGATCAGGTTTCCAGAGAAGTGGACAGAGTGCCATTCAAGGTAGTACGTGGGGACAATAATACTCCACGCGTAGATATAGACAGTCGCCTCTATACGCCGCAGGAAATTTCGGCCATGATCCTTCAGAAGATGAAGAAGACGGCCGAAGACTATCTCGGTCAGGAAGTGACAGAAGCCGTGATCACTGTGCCTGCATACTTCAACGACGCTCAACGTCAGGCAACGAAAGAAGCTGGAGAGATCGCCGGACTGAAAGTTCGTCGTATTGTGAACGAGCCTACGGCAGCTTCTTTGGCTTACGGTTTGGACAAGTCCAATAAGGATATGAAGATCGCTGTCTTCGACTTAGGTGGCGGTACCTTCGATATCTCTATTTTGGAATTGGGCGACGGCGTTTTCGAAGTGAAATCGACCAACGGTGATACGCACCTCGGAGGAGACGACTTCGACCACGTGATCATCGACTGGTTGGCAGAAGAGTTCAAGTCCCAAGAGGGCGTGGATCTTCGTCAGGATCCTATGGCCATGCAGCGTCTGAAAGAAGCCGCCGAAAAAGCCAAGATAGAGCTGTCCAGCACTTCATCTACGGAGATCAACCTCCCCTATATCATGCCGGTGAATGGCATCCCCAAGCACTTGGTGATGACGCTTACAAGGGCTAAGTTCGAACAGTTGGCCGATCGTCTGATTCAGGCATGTGTGGCTCCCTGCGAAACGGCCCTGAGAGATGCCGGCATGTCGCGTGGCGATATCGACGAAGTCATCCTTGTAGGAGGTTCTACACGTATTCCTGCTATTCAGGAGATTGTGGAGAAGATCTTCGGTAAGGCTCCGTCCAAGGGTGTGAATCCCGACGAAGTGGTAGCTGTGGGTGCCGCTATTCAAGGTGGTGTTCTGACCGGTGAAGTAAAGGATGTCTTGCTGTTGGACGTTACACCGCTTTCGCTCGGTATCGAGACTATGGGTGGCGTGATGACTCGCTTGATCGATGCCAATACGACTATCCCGACGAAGAAGAGCGAAATCTTCACTACAGCAGTGGACAATCAGCCTTCGGTAGAGATTCATGTGCTTCAGGGTGAGCGCTCTTTGGCTAAGGACAATAAGAGCATCGGCCGTTTCAACTTGGACGGTATCGCTCCTGCACCCCGTCAGACACCGCAGATCGAAGTAACATTTGACATCGATGCCAATGGTATCCTCAACGTAACGGCTCATGACAAAGCTACTGGCAAGAAGCAGAATATCCGCATCGAAGCCTCCAGCGGTTTGTCCGACGATGAGATCAAGCGTATGAAGGAAGAAGCGCAGGCCAATGCCGAAGCCGATAAGAAGGAGAAAGAACGTATCGACAAGATCAATCAAGCTGACAGCATGATCTTCCAGACCGAAAAGCAGTTGAAGGAGTTGGGAGACAAATTCCCTGCCGATAAGAAAGCTCCGATCGATGCTGCTCTCGACAAGCTGAAAGAAGCGCATAAATCACAGGATGTAGCTGCTATTGATACGGCCATGGCCGAACTGCAAGCTGCTCTTTCCGCAGCAGGAGAAGAGCTTTATAAGAATGCCGGAGCTCAAGGCGGTGCACAACCCGGTCCGGACTTCGGTGGTGCTCAAGGTCCATCTGCCGGCGATCAGCCTTCTGACGACAAGAACGTCACAGATGTAGACTTCGAAGAAGTGAAGTAATTACGCTCATAAAAGAGCATCAAACAAATAGTAAATCGCAGTAAGTTAATCACTTACTGCGATTTTTATTTTTGATAGTTTCTCGTTTTTCCTCTTTTTATATCGATTTTAGTCGTATATTTGTACCATATTTGTGCCGCGACTTATTAGTGTATAAAGTGCGACTTAAATAAAAACATAATTTGATTATCAGATAGATACGAAAAGCGTATGCCAGCTGCAAAATTTCAGATTGAGCGAAAGTGCGAATGGTGTGGGGAGACCTTTCTTGCCAAGACAATCACATCGAGATATTGTTCTATACAATGCTCAAGGTCTGCGTATTCACAAAAGAAGCGAGAGGAAAAGTTGGAAGAGCTACGACGAGAGAGGGCTGCAAAGGTTCCCAAGGATCAACCCTACCTCTCTATCTCCGATGCTATTGCTCTATACGACGTTTGCAGAGATACGCTATACCGACTTGTTAGAAGTAAGGCTCTCCGAAGTTATAACTTGGGAAAAAGGATGACTCGCATCTGTAAAGAGGATTTAGAACGCAACTTCAATCTGAGGCCTATTGATGAGCAAAAGCCGAGAACAAGAAGTGAAGCTAAGCTTTACAACCTTGAGCCCGAGTATTGTTACACGATTGGTGAAATAACAGCCAAGTTTGGGATTACGGAAGGCACGGTATATAAGCATATTAGGAAATTTTCCATCCCCATAAGGCAGATTGGTAATTATGTCTATGCCCCAAAGTCAGAGATAGACCAACTGTACAAATAACCTTAGATACACATGAGAAAGGAATTACACAACACGAAAGTAACTGTGCGACTTCGCAAGAGTGCATATAGAAATGAGTGGTATCTCTACATTGAGAGTTATCCTGTCTATACTGCGGGTAACCCCGAGCCACAACGTGTCCGTGAGTATCTCAACCGCATAGTAACTACGGTAGTCTGGGATAAAACTCGGACTGCACGGACAACATCTTCGAGCAAATCGTACAAACCCAAGCGAGATTTGAATGGAGTGATACAGTGCAAAAGCGAGGTCGATCAAGAAGCTTGTATCTATGCCGATGAGGTGCGAAAGCTCCGTCAAAAAGAATACGATAATGCTGATTTGTACAGCGATGCAGATACGGCACAGGCGGAGCAAAAGGAACGTTTACAACAAAATTTCATTGCTTATTTTCGAGAGGCGATGTATAAACGACACAAAAACAGCTCCACTTCTATTCTTGTCAATTGGAAGAGAGCTCTGGATTTTCTTAAAATGTATGCGGGAGAAAATTTGCCGTTTTTCAAAATCGACAATGCTTTTGCCGAAGAGTACAAACGTTTCCTTTTGACAGCTCCTCGTGGAGGGAATAAATGTGGTACTATTTCTCACAATACGGCATCCACTTATTTTTCTATTTTCAAGGCAGCTCTTAAACAGGCATTTATAGATGGTTACCTAACCGTTGATATACCCGCCAAAATAAAAGGTATTCAGGAACAGGAGTCTCGCCGTGAATACCTTACCGTAGAGGAGTTAAATACGCTTGCTTCAACCCCTTGTGATCGTGAGGTGATGAAACGGGCAGCTCTTTTCTCTGCTCTGACAGGATTACGCCACTGTGATATTCAGAAACTAAAGTGGAAAGAGATTAACATGGATGGAGAACAGCCGAGATTGCATTTTACTCAAAAGAAGACCAAGGGAGTGGAGTATATGCCTATTTCGGAACAAGCCTTACAACTATGTGGAGAACGAAGATTGCCAGAACAATTGGTTTTTGAAGACCTGCCTAATCCGTCATGGATTTCTAAACCCCTAAAGCGTTGGATAGAGGCTGCAGGCATCAAAAAGTCCATAAGCTTTCATTGCTTCCGCCACTCCTACGCGACTCTGCAGCTTGCCAGCGGTACAGATATTTATACCGTAAGTAAGATGCTGGGACACACGAATGTGAAGACAACGCAAATCTATGCAAAGGTGGTCGATGAAAAGAAAAACAAGGCGGCTCAAGCCATAAAATTGGATACGATAGAGACAAAGAGTCAGGAATAACCTCACAAAAATGAATAAAGATGCAGTCTAAGTACTTTGAATATATAATTGTTTATTTATCCGTCTTGCTGGCGTGTGCCTTAATTGGTATAATTGTGAGATTTGTTTTTGTCTCGGCTGGAGTTGATGAATTTACTGCAACTGTAATTTTCTGGATTGTTACAGGTGTAGGTATCATTCTCTATTCAGCCCTGATGCTTCTGATTGACGGCTTGTTCACAGCTATTGTGAAGAAGTTTTTCCCTCACAAGCATTCTCCATCATCACTTCAAAAAAAGAAAGAAGTTGAGCAGGATTTGGCCCCAAAGAGTATAGAGCCCGAATTCATTCAGGAGATACGAGTTAACCAACAGCGTAAACAAAGCAATAAATCAAAAGAGAAGTTGGAGATAGCCATCTCTTATACACAGCAAGAATTTGCCCCTTATGTCTCTGATGACGATTTGATACGACTTTGTCAATACATCACAGCTTATTCAGAAGGAAACATCTTACAAAACCCTCAACCTGTCAGGGTAGCAAAGCTTGCTTCTTTAGACCTGTATCATTTCGGCTGGAATATTTGGAAACATTTCAGTATCGGCAAACAAGACGAGGTTGCTCTTTTCCTCAAACTTGTTTTTGCCGAAGCACTAAAAGACGTTGAACCCGACACCATCAAAAGCCACCTCAAAGACGATGAACAAAAAGGGCTAATCAAGATTCAGAAAAATCTATCGATCTAGATAGGGTTTGAGAGACTACTTTTTTAGAATAACTCCTTGTACTTATGTAAATATCAGACTTGAAATGTTTTGAAATTAAGAGATTTGAATTGCATAAGACTCCTAATTTTGGAGATAAAACGTTGCAAATCTAACTAAAAAACATGTTATAGCTCGTTTTTATATAATTGACAAGATTCCAAATATAACTGTGAGTATTACACCAATCACAGCTAAAGGAATGGACCACTTATTTAAACGCTCTATTTTCTTCTGTTGCTCGTATCTAGTTATAATTACACTACTTAGCTCATGAATTTTCCTGTTGACGGCTTCTTTATCTCCGAGTCGATTATAACTACTTATGTCATTAATAATATTTCTCTCATTATCAGGCAAATCCGTGTATGGATTTGTCTTTTCATTTTCTTTTATGAACTCTGTGATTGTGTTTTTAATGGCATTTGTTTCATCTGTACTAAAATCTCCTATTTCTTTACTTATAAGCATCGCCAAAATTTGTCTGAGCCATTTATTTAATCCCTGTTTATTCTCTAAATCTGCTGTGCTTAGATTTGTTATCCCTGAATAGATATTTATTAGGTCTTCGTAACATTCAATAGTGTTCTCAGAGAGTCCTCTTATAAAAGTCTCCACAAATGATTTCTTTTGAAGCTTGCGTCTTCTTCTAGTTCTTCTTAAAGTAAAAACAACAGCATAGACATAAGTTGTTGTTATTAAAGAAATTGTTATACCATAAACAATATCCTTTTCTATAAGGGCGTTTAAAATATCTTGATGTTCCATGCTCAATTCTTTCTACTTAAATTGCTTGTGTTCCATTTTTCTTATGAAGTTTATTCCATATTCTATGGGGCGTTCTTCGGCCTACCCCAATTTATAAATATCTACCTCTGCAAAGGTACAAAAATAGTCCTTAATTTATATTTTTTAGAAAAACACTTTGCAATTCCCATGAAAAATATAACTAAAACGTAGCAATCACAGTGTTTTTGTAGTGTTTTCTCCGTGTTTTGAATCACAGGGAAAACACTTTATTCATTTGTACCATGTTAAACTCAAAATAGTATAAACATGGACAACAACGAAATTTCTTTTGAGAATCTACCTAAGGCGGTAGCTCACTTAGTGAACGAAGTAGCTGAGATCAAAGCCTTGGTCGAGAAAGGGCAAGATGCAGTTATTTCTCCAAAACGTATTCCTATCGGGATAGATGAAGCGTGTAAAATCATCGGGAAGGCCAAACCTACAATTTATACGCTTGTGCGTAAGCGTTTGCTTCCTTGCTATAAGAACGGAAAGCAACTCTACTTCTTCGAGGACGAGTTGCTCGAATGGATAGCCAATGGTCGTAGAAAAACTGTGCGAGAACTTGCCGAAGACTCGAAGCTCTTTATCTCTGAAAAGAAGGCCAAGCTCTCTCATTTCTAATATCTATTCAATGATGAAAGAAGAAATGGATGAACGACCAGAAGGGAAGCAATCCAAGAATGAACGGATAGAGTCCTTTCTAAGGGAACACTATGAATTTCGATTCAATACCGTAAAAAGTCGCACGGAGTTTCGACGCTCGAATAAAGATGAACCTTTCTACCCACTCGGTAAATTCGACATCAACTCCATGCGACGGCTATTGGATTCTTCAGAAGGTATCAGTACCTCGGCAGAGAATATACGAGCGATATTGGAAAGTGATTTCTGCCCGCGTATCAATCCTGTACAGGAGTATTTCCAAAAACTATCGATTTGGAACGATGGAGAGGACTCGGAGATTATTCACTTGGCTTCGTGCGTAACGGTTCGGAATCCTGATAAGTGGCAAACTTATCTGACCAAATGGCTTATTGCAGTGGTGGCGAATGCGATGGATGATTTGTTCTGTCGCAATCACACCTGTTTGGTTTTGACTGGAGAGCAGGGTAAGTTCAAGACAACTTTCTTAGACTTGCTTTGTCCTGTGGAGCTAAAAGCATATTTGTTTACAGGTACTATTGACCCTCAAAACAAGGATACGCAGACCCTTATAGCCGAATACCTGTTTATCAATATCGACGACCAACTCAAAGCCCTCAACAAAAGAGACGAAAATGAGTTGAAGAATCTCATCACTACTCCACGGGTTAAGTATCGCAGACCATACGATACGTACATTGAAGAGTATCCTCACTTAGCCAGTTTTATGGCTTCGGTAAACGGTAATGACTTCCTTACAGATCCGACGGGTAGCCGCCGATTTCTTCCTTTTGAGGTAGAAGCTATTGACATAGAAGCTGCTAAACAGGTTGATATCAATAAGGTTTATTCGGAGGCTTGGTGGTATTGTAAAAGTGGGTATCGGTACTGGTTTGATGATGCTGAGATTGCAGAGTTGCACCGAGAGAGCGAAGGCTTTCATGTGCAGACAGTCGAATACGAAATGTTACTCAAAGGCTTTGAGAAACCAAGTCCTACGGAAGAATCTTATATGACCACTTCGGAAGTTCTGAATTATTTGCGTGGATACACTACGCTGAACCTCTCTGAAAAACGAATGGGAGAAGCTCTGCGCAAAGCAGGATTTGAACGAAAGTCTCGACGGATAGGAGGTAACCCTATGTATGTTTATCATATCAGGAAAGTCTTCCCGAATCCGTTCGTGAGTCCTTTTTGACTTATTGATGAATTACAGTTACTACTTACTACAAGAGAGGATAATCCAGTGAAAGAAAAAAGATTGAGCGTGTAGTATGGTTTTATAATCTGTCTTACAACAGAATTACTACTCGCACCAATGATACTACTACGAGAAAACAGGTTACGACTCTTTTTCTTTTCACGGTGAATGAGTTATTCATCCATATTCATGTAGTAAGGAGAATCTCCAAAACTTAGAAAAACATGATGAATATTGAACATATAAAATCCTTATCTCTGAAGGATTATTTGGCTAATAAAGGCCATTACCCAGTGAAGGAGTATACGACTTATGGAATGTATAGAAGTCCTTTTCGGGAAGAGAGTAGTCCAAGTTTCAAGGTTGATTACAGAGCAAGTCTCTGGTATGACTTTGGAAGCGGAGAAGGTGGCAGCATAATTGATTTGGTAATGAAACTACATGGCTGCACACTGTCTCAAGCAATTGGACTGTTAGAAAACCGTGTAGAGATTAGCCCTCTTACGCAGAATGACTTTGACCGACAGGCCGAAAGTGGCGAAGAGATGAAAATAATCGAAGCCGTCTCTTTGCATCATCCTAATTTGCTGAGATATCTGCAAGATCGTAAGATTGATTGTTCTGTGGCGAAACAATATTGCCGTGAGGTTCACTATCAAGTAAAAGGGCGTACTTATTACGCTATCGGAATGCCCAACGACTTGGGAGGTTATGCTATTCGTAATCTCTATTTCAAAGGCTGTTTACCTCCTTCCAGTGTCTCCTCCTTTGATCGAAATACGGACACTGTAAATCTCTTTGAAGGATTTATAGATTACTTGAGTTTTTGTACCCTTTATCCTGACAGAAATACTGAATCTGCGATTGTACTGAACTCTGTAAACAATCTCCAAAAGGCTCATTCCTTACTCTCGAAATATGCCATTGTTAACGCTTATCTCGATAACGATGCAGCAGGAAAGAAAACGCTTGAAGTGCTTCGGAGAATGAATCTTCCCGTTAATGATTGCTCCAGCCTCTATGGGGAGCATAAAGACTTGAATGATTTTCTCTGCCGAAAAAATCAAGGACTCCTTTCTCCTCCGAGAATGAAAAGTCGGGGACTCAAACGATGAATGGGTATGGAGTCAAGCCCTTTGCTTATTAGGGGAGCAAGTTTGTGTTTTGGTCAGACCAAAACCTTGCTCTTCGAGGATTGACTCATCCCGTTGGTCTATTCATAAATCAAAAAACAAATACGGCAATGAAAACAATAGAAAATCGTAATACGAATGGTCGCCCACCCAAACGACCAGTAGAAAAGAAGAAATATAAGGTTACACTGAAAATGGCAACCGAGGAGTTCTACTCTCTGAAAGCTAAAGCACGTCTTGCTGGGATTACCCGAAGTGAATACATCCGTCGTTGTATCGCTGCGAGTATCGTCAGGCAGAGACTATCTCCCGAATTGATGAATCACATTCGTCAGCTAAGTGGAATGGCCAATAATGTTAATCAGATTGCTCACAAAGCCAATGCTATGGGATACACACGAGTCTATCAAGATAACCTTGCGATGACTGAGAGATTGGATAACATCATAAAACGAATCGAAGATGATTGCTAAGATTGTTCAGGGAAGAGGATTTCGAGGGGTGATAAACTATGTTTTAGGGAAAGAACGTGCTCAGCTCTTGCAGGCGGAAGGCATTCGTCTGAAAGATAGAGAAGCTATAATCCGAAGCTTTGTTACTCAAAGCAAACTTAATCCCAAGATTACGAAACCTGTAGCCCACATCTCTTTGGATTTCTCAGCTCAAGATAAAGGGCGTTTAACGGATGCTTTTATGGTCAAGGTGGCACAGGAATATTTACAGAAAATGGGCTACTCCAACACGCAGTATATTATTGCTCGTCATCACGATACAGACCATCCACACATACACATGGTAATCAATCGTATTGATAACGATGGTCGAAGAATTTCAGATCAAAATGAAAAACTACGTAGCACAAAGGTCTGCATGGAACTGACTAAGAAATACGGATTATATATTGCTTCTGGAAAAGAGAATGTCAAGCGTGAACGGCTGAAAGGGAACGACAAAACCAAATATGAGATTTGCGACGCTCTCAAAAAAGCTATTCCTCAAAGTTTGACGTGGGGCCAGTTGCAAGCGACCCTAAAGCAATCAGGTATAGGCTTGGAATTCAAAATGAATGGCAATACAGATAAGATTCAAGGCATCATTTTTGAGAAAGACGGTAATCGGATTTCGGGTTCCCATGTAGATAGAGAATGTAGCTTCTCAAAGATTGACAGGCAGATTAAAGATAATGCCTATCAAGCACTGCAAGTGGCAGAAAAACAAGAGTTCAAAACATCGGAAACTGGAGGTGTGATGGATGCTCTTGATTCTCTTATCGGGCAACTCAACATTTTCTCTCTCTTTAATAGTCCTCATTATGATGCAACGCTTGCCGAATACATTCAGGCTCTGAAAGCCCGAAAGTTGGCAGCTAAAAGTAAAATCAGAATACGCAGGGTACTGCACTAATGTTTAATCACAAAAGAAAAAGTATATGAATACAGATAGAATGGATACCTCAGCCGTATATGGCCTATTTGAGGAATTGAAGCAAAGTCTTACTGAAATGACTACCTCCTTAAAAGGAAGATCTGAACCACAAACAATCGATTTGAGTAAAATTGAAGAGCTTTTTGGGAAGATGAATACACTTTCAAAGCAAGAGATGTTTTCTCCCGAACAAATCAGAGTCTTGGAAGAAATACTTACCAAGAGCGTAGTGGCAGGACGGGAAACAGCCTTTGAGAAGCTGGATGGATGGAATGTAGAGAAAAGAGAGACTCTACAAGCCTTTGAGGCGAAAATTGATGAGATGGGCAAAGAGAGTCGCACTGTCATCCGTAAAGAACATGTTTTTAGTCTTGACTTTAAGAATAGTAAAACGGTTATCACTCTTTGCTGTATGGGGCTTGTTATTTTGTTTTCACTGCTTGGAAACTTCTGGCAAATGCGACAAAATAGTCAACTGTCGGATAATGACTTGAAGTATCGCCACATCAAAATGTATGGAGAAGCCAATCAGGAAAAACTAATGGACTTGGAAACGGTTTTTACTTATCAGAGAGACGAAGAGCAGATTGCACTTATCCGAGAACAAGTGGAAACTTATGAGCAATTAGTCAAAGAGCAAGCTGAAAAGACAGAGCGAGCCCGTTTGAACACATCGCAGGCAAATGAACTTCAGAAGCAAGCAGAATCTATAAAACAACGGAAATAAAAGCTTCTATTTCACGCTAATTAAAATATTTAAGGGGATGAGAAAATAAATTCTCATTCCCTTTTTCTATGCTATTTCATTTCATATCTTTGCGCTATCAAACAGAAAATCTTGAAAAGATGGATAAACCTATGAATCGAATCAAAGAAGTGCTTGAGGAGAAAGGTATTAAGCAAACATGGCTTGCCGAAAAAATCGGCAAAAGCTTCAGCATCCTCAATTCCTATGTCTGCAACCGCCGTCAACCAAGTTTGGACATATTGTTTGAAATTGCGAAGATATTAGAGGTGGACGTGAGAGAGTTGATTGGCACTAAGGAAAACAGACAGAAGAGCAAATAAATTCAAAAGTTATGAAATCAAAACTAATAATGCTGATATTAAATGCTATTTATTTGATAGCAACAATCATTTGGGTAATAATTGACAAATCAATGGAATCAATAGTTGCTATTGTTGGAGGAATTGTTTCATTTGTAAGTTTCTTTGTCGCAAATGACAATTCGTTTTCAGTTAAACAAAAAATTGTTCAAAGTGGAGATAATCCTATTTCTATTGTAGGAGATGTTAAAGGAAGTCATATTGGTCACACAACTAAATAAATATATCATGAAATTATTTAGAAAGTTGTTTGGCAAGGAACTGGCAAAACCAAACACCTCTGTTGAACAGCAAGGAAAAAATCCCATATCTGTCATAGGCAATGTGACAGAGAGTTATATTGGATGCACAATCAGTATTAATGAAATTGAACCACAATGGCAAGATCGGCTCAATGCATATATAGCTACTTTGCAACAATTTAAGCCCAAAACGGCGTTATCATTGCTTGAAAAATTGGAGGCAAGTTTCGCAAGCTGTGTAAAAAAGCCTTCTCAGGAGTTTCGTTCCCTAATTTCATTTCAAAAAGGGATGTGCTATCGTTTTTTGGACGAACGAAAGAAGATGTGTGAATGTTTTATAACTGCATACAACGAAAATGCTACAGTACTTGAGTTTGAGGAGCAAGCTGCTTTATCTTATTTTAAAATAGAAGATACAACTAAGGCAAATGAACTTGCTGATAAATTATTATTGAAAAATGAATACAATACAATTGCATGGTATATTAAATTTTTGAGTACTACGCCTCACGATTTTAATTCTATACCAGCCTTTGTTCGGCAGAATATCATGTTTCAATATATGCTTTATAACTATTTCAATGTGAAGAATATTTATGAATATATTTCACAGATGAAAGTTTTCTCAATGCTTCCAGATATCAAGAATTATAACCCTCAGGATGTAACGATAGCAAATTTTGATGAAAACATGTTTTATTTAAATGTGTTTTTTGCAGACTATATACACAATTATTTTTTCTCTTTCTGCGCTCTAAATGAAGGGGATATTGAAATTTTGAGTATACTGGAGGTGCTTTTGGGCAAAATACTATCTAAAATTGAAGGGTCTGAATTAGAAAAGAAGTGTGGAACATTGTTTTTTCTTAATGCTTATATCCAATATATACTTACAAAAGAGCTGAGATATATTTCCGACATGAGAGATCATTATCTCAAATTAGAGAGCAAAAACGACACTCTTGCTTTGGTTTGTGCCAATGTGTTACAACTCAATGGACAAATAGATTATGCTCTTGAAATCTTAGATGATTCTGATTTAAAAGAGTCGAATATTTTCTACCTGAGGGCTTTCTGTTATCTAAAGAAAAATGATAAAATCCAATATAGGACAGCAATACAAGGCTGGATAAATTCCATTGAGAAAATTGATAACTATGTAGTTGATAACTATCTTGCTTCAATTTTTATATTAAAGGATATAGGCGAAACAGATGAATTAAAACTATCTGATTTTATTCAAAACGGGAAGTTTGAAAATCAGGAATTGAAAACTTTAATAGAAACGATTGTTAAATCCCTAATTAGCGGAATATTGGACTCTCCGCAGATATCGACTTTGAGCGAGTTAGCTTCTACTATTCAACAGCCGAATTTATTATTACACATTGCTTATACCTACTATCATTTTAAAATGTATGAACCTGCTATAGAGTTATATGAAAAGCACGTTGACAGAGAAAAAGAGAATCTTCATTTATTTTCCTATATGAACTCTTTATATGCAGCAAAAAAAGGCTCGGAAGAACTACTTGGACTATTAGAAAATTGGAGATTGAATTTTTCATTTCAACCTGATTTACTAAGAATTGAAGCTGATTTGTGTGTTATTTTACATAATTGGAATAGATGCTTGCAAATTTGTAATCTATTCTTAGATAAACACAAACAAGATGAGGTTTTTTTATGTCTGAAATTAAGGTGTTTAGATGTTATAAACGAAGATTGGTGTGATAGTGAAATTAAATCAATGGCAAAAAGTTTTGAAGACTATGCTTTTTCTATTGATCAAAACATACCAATAGTGGCAAGTATATTAGTCAATAGAGGTTGTTTTGTTGAAGGAATGGAAATCCTTTATAAGTATTCTGATAAAAGAAATGTCCGTTCTGCATATCTGTCTGCAACACTTATATATTCTCAAAGATCACAAAATAAAGAGCTTCTGAAAGAATTTGATGAAATTACAGATGGCTGTTTCGTAAAATATGAGTCTAATGATGAAATCAATTTCTTTGAAATGAATAAAAATGGCTCTGACAACTTATATGATGAGTTATTAGGACACAAATTAGGTGATGTAATATCCATTAAAAGAATGTCAAGCAAAGATTATTTTATTCGCATATTGCGAATAATGGATAAGTATCTTTATTTACATGATAAAATCTTAGAAGAAGCCAAGCAGCCTCTTTCGGGATTACCAATGGAACCTTTCAATTTTACTAGCACTGACCCAGAAGAAATGAAGAAAGATTTAATATCTCTTTTTGGACAACAAGGTGAACAAGAAAAACGCTTTAGAGAAACCGCGATAAATAACTACTATAAGAGAGAATTATCTTTTACTGAAGTAATAATACAGGCATTTAGGCATGATTATTTAGGAGGTTATACAAGTTTGATTTATGAGCACAGTGGTATCTCAATCCTTCCTCTTTCATTTTATGAATCACCACCTCAACTTGTTACAACGAATTATATTATTGACTTTTCTTCATTGGCTATTCTTTATCAGATAGCAAAAGAACACAGCATTACATATCCTAACAAATTTCTAATTTCAGTTTTTACTATAGATGTGATAAAACAGAAATTGAGAATTATTAAATCAGAACCAAAATCTGAATTATCAGTTGTTGTAACAAACGAAGACGTAATAAAATATCAGATTCCAGAAAATGTGCATCAAAATAATATTATATATTTAGAAGGCCTTTTAAAATGGATAGAAAATAACTGTGAAGCAGCTGTTTCTCCTAGAGTGATTGATTTTAAAAGGAATATAGATATAGAAGATAAAAAAGAGGATTTTATTGACTATGTTTTGAATACTTTGTTAGTTTTTGAAGATAAGCAATGCGTATTGCTGACAGACGACTTTGTTTATTTCAAATTCAGTTTAGCTCAGATTCAGTTCTCAATGAGCACAGAGCGATATATAAAAAACATTTTAGGAGACGAGCACCCAGCCTTGTTTGAATTTATCAAAAATAAGTATAGGGGATATACATTGACTACAAAACAATTATTCGGAGAGTTTAATAAAAAAATGAATTCCCAAGATAATTATTATACTAATTGTTTGGAAAATATCAGTATGGTTTCTGCTACTCCATGTGTAGAATTAGTGAATATGATTGTACAAACACAACTTGATACTAATCAAAAAGAGATTGAGATAAAAAATATATTTGTTAATATATTCAAAAATGGCCCTTTAACTAATGAGATTATTCAAGGTTTTCAACAGCTGCTCTTCTTAAAGTTAAACTACTCGCAAGAGAACCTCAATTTTGTTCGTCAATGTTTAGAACATGTGTATCAAATACTTGGAATAAGTATGAAGAATATAAAGAAATGATATAACTATCTCTCACAAGGAGATAAAAACCTCCTTGTCAAAACCTATTTGCTTTGTAAGTGATACACAAAATTTTCTGAATGAATTATATGTTTGACATTGGGGTGTTGAATTTATGAGCAAAGATTATCCGATACGAATGAAAATAAATAGAGATAAATGATAACGAAAAAAGAACTTCTGCAAATGCTTTCAGACACGGAGAGCTACAATATTGAGAGAACAGAATCGACTGGCAATATGGATAAGTTTTGTCAGGCTATATGTGCTTTCTCAAATGATATTTCGGGTAGTGGTAAGAATGGCTATCTCATTATTGGAGCAAAGGATAATGGAGAGTTGTCAGGTTTGCAGGTCGATGATAAACTCTTATTGCAGATTGCCAATATCCGTACTGATGGCAACATTCTCCCTCAGCCCACCATGACCGTGGAGAAGTTCCATTTTGATGAAGGGGATGTATTGGTGGCAGAAGTTCAGCCTTCTGAATTTCCTCCTGTACGTTATCGTGGTCGTGTTTGGGTGCGTGTCGGCCCTCGGAAGAGCACTGCAACAGAGGCAGAAGAAAAGATACTCACCGAAAGGCGACTCTCCAACGTTCATACTTTTGATGCCATGCCTTGTTTGGGAACGAGCATTGACGACTTGGATGTATCTCTCATTCGTAAGGAGTTTTTGCCCAAGGCTGTGGCAGAGGATATTCTCGCTGAGGACAAACGAGATATTACGGATCAACTCGCCTCCCTTGGCTTATATGATTTGCGTTATAACTGTCCGACTAATGGGGCTATTGTCCTGTTTGGAAAGAATCCTGAGCGACACGTACATGGGGCGTATATTCAATATGTACGCTTCAAGGGTAAGGATCGTGCGGGTGATATTCTCAATGAACATAAGTTTAGCGGAAATCTTTGTAGGGTATTGCCTAAGATTGATGCTTTTGTCGAGACAAGTATCTCACAAAAGCGTCCCATTCCCGTAAGTGTACTTCGGGAAGAAACAGTTTCCAAGTACCCATATTGGGCTACTCGAGAGTTGTTGATGAATGCCATTATGCACAGGGATTACGAGGGCAACGCTCCTATTCAGTTTTATGAGTACGACGACCGCATCGAGATTCAAAACCCAGGCGGATTGTACGGCAAGGTCAGTCCCGATAATTTCCCCAATGTGAGTGATTATCGGAATCCTTTTATTGCCGAAGCAATGAAAGTCTTGGGCTATGTAAACCGATTCAGCCGTGGAGTCTATCGAGTTCAGAAGGAGTTGGAAGAAAACGGTAACGGGCAAGCCTCTTTTGATTTTTCATTGATTACAGCTTTTCGAGTAGTTGAGAACGTTTCTCAAAAGTATTTTGAAGAGGGCTTTGGAGGAGAAACTGCCCAAGAAAAGCCCAAGAAAGGCCCAAGAAAAGCCCAAGAAACATCCAAGAAACATCCAAGAAACATCCAAGAAGAACTATTAGGCATAATCCAAGAAAATCCAGAGATTACACGGAGAGAAATGGAAATGATACTCGGATGTTCAACGGGTAAAATAAAGTATTACATTGAAAAAATGACCAAGCAAGGTGTCATCAAGCACGAAGGCTCTACAAAGGCTGGAAAGTGGATAATAATCAAATAAAACGTGTACATAATATTGAGCGGTCTTTTATTGCTTGTATTGGTTGTCGTGGTCATAGGAACATTTCTGCCGAGAACCAGAACAGAGACAAAACAGTGCATTTTGAATGCCCCTGTTGATGTTGTTTTTGCTATCGTGACCAACAATCAAGAATGGCATTACAGAAATTCTTTGGATGATTTGGATATCATCCGTACCTAAGGGGATATTGAAGAATGGGGAGAGACTGCCCATGGTGTAACTATCCGATTCAAGACACTTGAGAAGAGACCACATTCTTTCTACAGTTTTGAGATGGATAGTAGAATGTTCACAGGAGAGTGGCAGGCAACATTCGAACCGATGGAAGGAGGTAAAACTCTATTCACTGCGACAGAAAAGATAGAATACAAGAATCTGTTCTATCGTTTGGTTGGGTATGCTTTTATGGACTTAAACAAGTTTATGACCACATACCAAGAAGAACTCACAGCTCGAATAGAGGTCGAAAAAGCAGAGCAATAAAGACAATATAACCGATTGTTTATAATCGACTTCAGAAATCATATTTGTACCATGTGATTGCAATTTACTGTAAATCAATATAGATTTGTTTTGAAGAAGTGAAGTAATTCCGCTCACAAACGAGTACCAAACAAATAAAAATCGCAGTAAGCTATCTACTTACTGCGATTTTTATTTTTGAAAATTTGATCTATAGATTCTCTTTGAGAACCTGGATGAATGGGATGCAGAGAAAAAAGAGACTCTAGAAGCGGTCAAGGCGAAAGTTGATGAGATGGGCAAAGAGAATCGCACTGTCATCCGCAAAGAACATGTTTTTAGTCTTGACTTTAAGAATAGCAGAACAGTTATCACTTTTTGCTGTATGGGGCTTGTTATTTTGTTTTCACTGCTTGGAAACTTCTGGCAGATGCAACAAAACAGTCAACTGTCAGATAAAGACTTGAAGTATCGCCACATCAAAATATATGGAGAAGCCAATCAGGAAAAGCTAATGGATTTGGAAACGCTCTTTACCTATGAGAGAAACGAAGAGCAGATTGCACTTATCCGAGAACAAGTGGAAACTTACGAGCAATTAGTCAAAGAGCAAGCTGAAAAGACAGAGCGAGCCCGTCTGAACACATCGCAGGCAAATGAACTTCATAAGCAAGCAGAATCCATAAAACAACGGAAATAAAGCTTCTTTGCTTGTACTAGTTGAAAAGATTTAAGGGAATGAGAAAATAAATCCTCATTCCCTTTTTCTATGCTATTTCATTTCACATCCTTGCGCTATTAAACAAAGAATATTGAAAGAGATGGATAAACCTATGAATCGAATCAAAGAAGTGCTTGAAGAGAAAGGTATTAAGCAAACATGGCTTGCCGAAAAACTCGGCAAGAGCTTTAGCATTGTCAATGCCTATGTCTGCAACCGCCGTCAACCAAGCCTCGAAACCCTCTTCCAGATTGCGAAGATACTGGGAGTGGACGTGAAAGAATTAATCATTTATGCAAAAAGTACGGATTTTTAAAATTTGCCTCAAAGGATGGTATATGTGTAAAAATGACATCAAAAAAGTTGAAAACATAAAAGAAAATACGATGACTACACTAACGCATGATTTAACAAGGCATCTTAGGACTCTTCTTCAAACTCTCTCAGGATAAAAAACCTATTGGGTTCTTTATTTCTGCAGGTTGTCCATTATCTGTGCCAATGCCAGAGGGAGAATGGCCTCTCATTCCTGATATGAAACAATTATCCGAGTATGTCTCATCCCAACTACAATCTAAACTTCCTAATACCCCAAGTGTTTTTGATAGATTGATAAAGGAACTCGAATCAGCGGACAAGGATAAAAATAACCTAGAAGACGCTCTAAGCTTTGTTCGCTCGCTAAAAAGTGTGGCATGCGGAGGGGGAATGTGCACCCCTGTTGCAAGTATGGCTGTTTTCATCGAAAACTCTATCTTTGCCGATGGGAGTATTAATAACTCAAACAGAAAAAAAGATGAATAAGATGGTTGTTTTGGCAGCCGCCATAGCTATGACGGTTGCATTCGGCTCATGCAAATCCAAGCAAAGTGCCTACCGCCAAGCTTACGAGCAGGCCAAAGAACGTGAGATTGCCCAAGCTGAAGACAAGGATACGGAAACTCGTCCGATAGTTTCTAAACCGGCTATCAATGTACAGATCCGTCAGGAAAAGCTCTCTGCTTACAGTGGAGAAGATGCTTCTCGATTGGATCGGTTCAGCGTAGTGGTAGGCAGCTTCCGCAATGCAACGAATGCTCGTTCTCTGAAAGAACGCTTGGAATCTGAAGGTTATACCCCTATTTTGGCAGAAAACGAACAGGGGATGCTACGCGTAATCGTAGCCAGCTTCCCTTCACGCGAAGAGGCCATCGCTGCTCGTGAGGCCATCAAGGAACGCTATGCCCCGAACTTTCAGGATGCATGGCTGCTTGAGCGTGCTAACTAATGGACATCAGACAAGACTATCCACTCTCCAAACGCAATACATTCGGTATTGCAGCCCGGACGGATTGGTGGATCGACTACACATGCGACGCCGATATCGATCGGCTTGTGAAAGACGAATTTTTTCAAGAATGTCGCGTACAAACGATTGGCGAGGGGAGCAATCTGCTCTTCCTCGCTAATTTTCATGGTATACTGCTTCATTCCGAAGTAAAGGGTATCACCGAACTGCACAAGGATCAGGACAGTATTCTCTTGCGTGTAGGATCGGGTATGGTATGGGACGACTTCGTCGCCTATGCCGTAGAGAACAACTATTATGGCATAGAGAATCTCTCCCTCATACCGGGCCAGGTGGGGGCGTCGGCAGTCCAAAACATCGGAGCCTATGGAGTAGAAGTATCTCAGCTGATCGAGGCAGTTCATGCTCGTCATTACCGAACAGGAGAATCTCGTGTGTTTCGCAACGAAGACTGCCGATACGCATACAGATACAGTATCTTCAAAGAACCGGACTATGCCGAATGGGCTATTATGTATGTGGACTATCGTCTGCGCCTGAAGCCCTCTTTCTCACTTGAATACAAAGCCTTGGCCAAGGTCCTGGAAGAAGAACGAATCACCCCTACCCTACGATCGATTCGAGATACGGTCATACGCATCCGCAATTCCAAGTTGCCCGATCCGACCACAATAGGTAATGCGGGCAGCTTCTTCGTGAATCCGGTGGTATCTACCGAGAAATTCAATACCCTGCAAACCGAATACCCCTCCATACCAAGCTATCCCCAACCGGACGGCAGCGTGAAAGTGCCGGCCGGATGGCTGATCGAGCAATGCGGATACAAAGGGCATCGCTCCGGTGCAGTAGGCGTCTATGAACATCAGGCTTTGGTCTTGGTGAACTATGGCGGAGCTACGGGCACTCAGGTGGGTGCTTTGGCAGAAGAGATCATAGGCAGTGTCCGACAGAAATTCGGAATCACTCTCCATCCGGAGGTCAAATACATTTTATAATATATCAAGTAGCAAGCCTTTTGCCCCATGCGTTGCATATTATTAGGCTCAGGCACCAGTACCGGCGTCCCCGAAGTCGGCTGTCATTGTAGGGTATGTCGTAGCGAAGACAGGCATGACAAGCGCACCCGTACTTCTCTTCTTATAATCACGGATGCAGGGAAACGAATCCTCATCGACTGCAGCCCGGACTTTCGCCAACAAGCTCTGTTTGCCGGCATCGATTCGCTCGATGCCATTTTGCTGACTCACGAACATTTCGACCACGTCGGTGGACTCGACGATCTGCGCACCATCTGTTGGCATCGTGAGCTTGCCGTCTATGCCGAACAGAACGTACTGGACTCCATACGCGACAGACTGCACTATGTATTCCGCAAAAATCCTTATCCGGGTACTCCTCTACTGAAACTGTGCGAAGTAAAACCCGGCATGCCGTTTCAAGTAGCAGACCTGATAGTAGAGCCTCTTCGCATCATGCATGGCAGGCTGCCGATACTCGGATATAAGATAGGAGAGATGGCTTTCCTTACCGATATGAAGGATATAGCAGCAGAAGAAATCGAGTGTCTGAAAGGCTGCCGACTTCTTTTTATCAACGGCCTTCGCTACCGAAAGGAACACCCTTCGCACCAGACCATAGAGCAAGCTATTGACACAATAGGACAAATCGGCAATCCGAAAAGTGTCCTGATCCACCTCTCCCACCATGCACCTCTGCATCAGGAGCATTTGGAGATTCTTCCTCCACATATCCATTCGGGATACGACGGGCTGGAAGCCATAATCGACGAGAAGAGGATAAGAATTAAGGACTTCGAGTCGCATGTGTCCCGTTCGGAGTACCATTATCAAGACTGCGGACGCATCGATTACGAATCGGCACTGACCCTGCAACGCAAGCTCTTCCATGATGCTGTAGTAGACAAATTGGAAAACAGGAAACCGCAAAACACACTACTCTTCTGTGAACATGAACCTGTCCTAACCTTGGGGAAACACGGTCATGAAGAAAATCTGCTGCTGTCCGAATCCGAACTGAAAAGTCGCAGCATCCGACTATTTCATATAGAACGAGGAGGGGACATCACCTACCACGGGCCGGGACAAATCACGGGGTACCCCATATTCGATCTCGAACAATACGGTATCGGCTTACGCACCTATATCGAAATGCTTGAGCAGTGTATCATCGATCTCATTGCCATATTCGGTCTGAAAGGCGAACGTTCGGCCGGAGCATCCGGTGTATGGCTGGATCCTGATATACCGGGGCGTGCTCGCAAAATCTGCGCAATAGGGGTGAAAAGCAGTCGCCACATAACGATGCACGGCTTCGCCCTCAATGTCAATACGGATCTCGATTACTTCAAACTGATCAATCCCTGTGGATTCTCGGATAGAGGGGTGACTTCCATCGGTCGTGAACTCGGACGCGAGCAGGATTTCATCCTCGTCAAACAACAACTCGAAGCTATTTTCCGACGCAATTTCGGTGCTTTATAGCTCTTCTCTTCACACAAACACTCCTTTTTGATTGGAAATGTATTTTCCAGTCATAAATACACGTGAATAAACGAAAATCTCCCCACTGAGAATGCAATACGCTGATAAACAGCACATTGCATGTTTCCCTCGGATCGAATCCGCACTGTTTTATAGCCTTTGGGAACACATGCCGGAGGGGGGGCGAGCTACGCCCTATAGAGACCTTTGCGCAATAACCCTTCCACCCCCCTCATATTGATCAAGACGGACACAAGCATTGATTTGATGAAGAGAGGAGAGCTTCATGTGGGTCTCTGCGAACCTCAAGTATATACCTGAAGGAAACTTGGGGAAATCTCTGTTTACTTGGCAACCATACATCTGCTCTTCGATCTTTGCCTAAGATACAGAACTAACATGAGAGGATACTATGGTCTCATATGAGAGGATACTATGGTCTCATATGAGAGGATACTATGGTCTCACATGAGAGGATACTATGGTCTCACATGAGAGGATACTATGGTCTCATACGAGAGGATAATATGGTCTCATACGAGAAGATAATATGGTCTCATACGAGAAGATACTATGGTCTCATACGAGAAGATACTATGGTCTCATACGAGAGGATACTATAGTCTATTGATGGAAGATGCTATCTGCTCTGTGTCGGATGGCAGGTTCGGGGAGTGGGAGATTCCGTGCGAGCTGTTAAACCGATAGATAAGATCGTCGCACGGCATTTTCTTGGAGATTTCATTGTCAATTGACCGATTTCCGAGCTTCAACATCGGCTCGATCCAAGCAGAAACAGGATACCTCTCTGTACATTTGCTTGAACTGATGTATTACACAGGGATGAAAAGTTTCATCAATGGTATCCTGTAGTTCAGATCGAATCTTTTTCTACTTTGGACAGCTTGGCAAACCGAAGCAATAAGCGTTTGCGTCCCACCTGCTGAAACGAGACTTCTGCCTTAGCATTGTCGCCTTCGCCTTCGAGGGATTCGATGATTCCGATTCCGAAGCGTGCATGTGCCACCGTGTCGCCCACACGCAAATCTCCTATCTGCTGATGAACCATCCGCTCCTCATGAACAGGGGAGGAGCCGATGCGTACCAGCCGTCTGCGAATCGGCTCCGGCTGAGGCAATCTTTCGAAAGCATCGCTCCGAGAAAAATGGATGGGGAGTTCGTCACCTTGGCAGTGTCCCCCTAACATTTCTTGCGGTACACGTCGCTCAACGTACGCATCATCAAGTTCTTGCAGGAAGCGACTCGGACGCGAACGTTCTGTTCGCCCGTTTCGGGAGCGTTCCGCAGCAAAGCTGATATGACAGGATTCTTTGGCACGAGTGATAGCCACATAGAAGAGACGACGCTCCTCCTCAAGACCTTGTTCGGTAGCATTCATCATCGAAGGGAAAAGGTTTTCTTCCATACCAACGATAAAAATATGCCTGAACTCAAGTCCCTTTGCGGCATGTACCGTCATCAGGGTGACATAATCTCCGGCTACTCCCTCGGTATCTTGGTCTGTCAGGAGTACGACCTCGTTGAGGAACGTTCCCAAGGAGGGGTTCTCTCCCCTTTCTTCGGCGTAAGAAGTGCTGTATTCCTCGATGCCGTTGAGTAATTCTTTGAGGTTTTCCTGCCGACTTATTCCCTCGATACTTTTGTCCGAAAAAATTTCGGCCGAGATCCCACTCCGTTTGACCACATCGGCTGCTTGCTCATACAGAGATTCGTATTCGGACTCCTGAAGTTCACGGATGAGAGAGACGAACTCACTAAGACGGCGTCGGGCTGTAGCACTAAGATCAGGAAGGCCTTCCTGCGATTCGGACAGCACATCCCACAACGAACGTGAAGAAGCCGCGGCTATCTCGTTAAGACGAGACAGAGTGGTATCCCCTATTCCTCGCTTGGGATAGTTGATTACACGCCTGAGTGCTTCGTCATCATCGGGATTTACGATCAGACGGAAATAGGCCAGAACGTCCTTGATCTCTTTTCGCGAATAGAACGAAAGCCCACCATATATACGGAAAGGAATATTGTGTTTGCGGAGCGCCTCTTCGAAAACTCGGCTCTGCGCATTAGTGCGGTACAGAATGGCGAAATCGGAATAAGGGCAATGCTCTTGCAAGCGTCGCTCCACGATCGAGTCCGCTACCGTATAAGCCTCCAAATACCCCGATAGGCAGCCCGTCAGGCGAATACGCTCGCCTACCTGTTTGTTCGAAAAAACTTGCTTGGGGATTCGCCCCTCATTGTGAGCAATCAAGCTATTGGCTGCATTGACGATGCTCTGCGTACTCCGATAGTTTTCCTCAAGTTTGAAAAGCTTGCTCCCGGGGAACGACTTTGAAAAGCCCAGAATGTTTTCCACCTTGGCACCACGAAAGCTGTATATACTCTGAGCATCATCCCCCACAACAAATACCCTACCTTTCTCTCCCATCAACTGCCGAGCGATCAAATACTGTGCAAAGTTGGTATCCTGGTACTCATCGATCAACAAATAATCGATGCGGTCACGGTAGGTCTGCAAGACATCAGGGAAATCACGAAAAAGGACATTGATTTTGAAAAGCAGATCATCAAAATCCATGGCATTATTCTGCTTGCACAGAATGGTATAGAGAGAATAAATCTCTGCCATCCGAGGCATTCGACAGTCTATATCGTATCGGGAGAGATCCTTATTGGCAGCATACGACTCGGGAGAGATCAGCTGATTCTTGGCCATCGATATACGATGCTGTACCGCGTTGATACGATATACCTTATCATCGATATTCATGCGCTTCATCACATGACGGAGCAAGCTCTTGGTATCGTTCGTATCGTAAATGCTGAAGTCACGAGTATATCCGAGGTGTGCGGCATTCTCTCTAAGGATACGAGAGAAAACGGAATGGAATGTACCCATCTGTATCCTGTAAGCAGCAGGCCCGATCTCGCTTGCCACACGCTCCTTCATCTCTCTGGCAGCTTTGTTTGTAAAGGTCAGTGCCATCAACCTTGCGGGATCGTAGCCGGAGCGAATCAGGTGCAGCAACTTATAAACGAGTACCCGTGTTTTGCCGGAGCCTGCCCCGGCTATCACCAAGGCAGGCCCGTCATTATAAAGAACGGCAGCCTTTTGGCTGTCGTTCAATGATGAGAGATAATCTTCGGACATTACGATGCCCCGACAATCATACTGATTCTTTTAAGAAATACTTCTCGCAGCGTATCATTCGAGAGAACACGATTGAGATGACGCAGGAGTTTGTCGATCTCTTCTTCCGCATCAGTACCATGCAACAGGATTTCTGCCGTACGGATGGGAGGAAGCATTTCGTTCATTTCTCTAATCGAATCGGATGTGTACAGGAACATAAAATCACGCACATCCTCAGGCAGATTGGAGCCATCATTTCTAAGCGGGAAGATAGGACGATAGTCTCGGATAAAGCGATAGAACGGACCTAAGATGAACGGGTCTATATGCTGTACCACAGAGGAGAACTGAACGGGGGTGAGATCTTCGATGGTCTCCAGATTCATATAAAGATGGTCGATCTGCATCCTCTTGATAGCCACCGAAACAGGATCGCGCCACTCCTTCAAACGAGCAGCCTGCTCCACAAACATGAATGTACAGGGGGGGACATTATTAGCCACCTTCTTAACAAAAGCCGAAGCATGCATCACCTCGATGGGCAAGCGGCGAAGCACAGGATTTGCAAAGGCATTTCGCCAAAGGATGAAACGCTGCGGATCATTGATAATCACATATCCCGTAGCTCCGGGCTGATCGCGCAGATATACATCGGCAAGGGCAACGACTTCGCGAACGATTACATCGGAAGGAACACCGACCATCACGCCATGTCCCTCATAAGCCAAATCATATACATGCCTACGCATCTCTTCCGGCATATCGGCTGTATACTCATTATCGACTCGCTTGTCCGGATTGGTCTCGCGCAAATAATCCTGCCACTCCGTCCTACGGCAATGTTCCTGAGTCAGATCGAACACATCCTCATAGCAACGGAATGAAGCGGCAATATCCTTGGCCTCATCACAAATCTGCGGTAAGAAGCTGTAATTCTCAGGAGGCAAAGTGCCTGACTCATCGAAAAAGCGAGCACGCAAGGCCTCGAAGCGTGCCGTCTCTTCGCGTCCAACACGCATCTTGATGCTCCGGCCGCCTTTATAGCTCACGTAGATGGAACTATACTCGGGTGTATAGTCAAATTCGCCCCAAGGGTAACCGGGTACCTGATCTTGAAGAAAGAGCGTTACGGCCTCGATATGCTTGCATGTTCCAAGCCCATTCGTTCTAAAATCCAGGCAAGAACAATAATTCCGTTCGCTCCGAACACCACGGAATGCAACTCGGTATCGGTTGCGGCCGTTTGCCACCAAATAATCACCCCATATCCGATTATCATCCAAATGTTCGACCTCGAAAGGGTTCTGTTCAGCAAATTCTCTTCTTAATCCTACTTGCCACTCTTCTACGGTCATGCCTTCGGGACAAAACCGATTAGACAATTTCTGTTCTTTCATTGAATAAACCTTCCTTTACTTTACATTATATATTGTCTGCAGAATTCATGTGTACAGCACCCATCCGGCCTCTTTCGAGTTCGGCTTTTACAAATTGAGCTGTATAACTATTCCTGCATTCTATTATATCCTCCATTTTCCCTTGGTAAAGCAACCGGCCACCGCCTGCTCCTCCCTCCGGTCCTATATCAATCAAATAATCCGCACAGCGGATCACATCCAAATTATGTTCGATCACTATCACCGTATTCCCTCTCTCTATCAGGCGATTAAGGATCCCCAACAAGACGCGTACATCTTCGAAATGTAAACCCGTAGTCGGTTCATCTAATACATAGAGTGTATTTCCCGTGTCGCGTTTACTCAGCTCGGCAGCTAATTTGACTCGCTGGCACTCTCCTCCCGATAAAGTCGAAGATGGCTGTCCCAATTTGATATAGCCCAAACCGACCTCCTGTAAAACGGAAAGCTTGGATAAAATATGAGGTACATGTTCGAAAAATTCGACAGCCTTATTGATAGTCATATCCAAAACATCCGCAATGGACTTTCCTTTGTAACGGACTTCGAGTGTCTCCCTATTGTATCGCTTCCCCCGGCATCCCTCACACGGAGCAAATACATCAGGCAAAAAATTCATTTCGATCGTCTTGTATCCATTACCTTTGCAAACCTCACAGCGTCCGCCTTTGACATTGAAAGAAAAACGCCCCGGCTTATATCCACGAGCTTTACTCTCGGGCAGACCGACAAAAAGAGCACGAATATCGGTAAACAATCCCGTATATGTGGCTGCATTGCTTCTAAGCGTCCGCCCGATAGGACTTTGGTCCACGGCTATTATCTTATCTATATGCTCTAACCCCTCTATGCGGTCGTAGGGCATCGGATCCTGCAAAGAGCGGTACAGTTTTTGGCTGATAGCAGGGAATAGAGTCTTATTGATCAATGTACTTTTCCCACTACCGGAGACCCCGGTAACACATATAAATACCCCCAGCGGAAAGATAACGTCTATATTCTGCAGGTTATTGCCTTTGGCTCCAAATAATTTTATCGTTTTCCCGTTGCCGTCTCTCCTGCCGATCGACTTTTCTATACGCTTTCGTCCACTTATATAATCGGCAGTCAGCGTATCAGCCTGCACCATCTCTTCGGGACTGCCGGCAAACACCACTTCACCACCATGTCTACCGGCTCGTGGTCCTAAGTCTATTACATAGTCGGCATGCATCATCATATCCTGATCATGCTCTACCACTACCACTGTATTGCCTATATCACGCAAATCCTGAAGCGAATGAATCAACCGAAGATTGTCCCTTTGGTGAAGACCGATACTCGGTTCATCCAATATGTACAAGACCTCGACCAGCTTGCTTCCTATCTGGGTAGCCAAACGAATCCGCTGACTTTCTCCTCCGGATAAGGATGCTGCGGCTCGATTCATCGTCAAGTACTCCAGCCCCACATCTTTAAGAAATCCTAAGCGTGTCCGTATCTCTTTCAGTATCTCTATAGAAATAGCTCGCTGCGTATCCGAGAGATGTTCATCCAAAGAATCTACCCATTCTATAAGAGTCTTGATGTCCATTGCATTCACTTCTGCAATGTCCTTGCCGGCCAAACGATAGGACAGAGCTTCTTTGTTCAGACGCTTGCCGGCACAGTCAGGACAAGTCGTAGTCTTGAGAAACTGATCTGCCCATTTCTGTGCAGTCGCCGAGGCATCGGATTCTTCTGCCTGCATCAGTATATACTTAGCCACACCGTCGAAAGTAAGAGCATATCTCGACTGTCCCAGTGCCTTGTTGTTGATCGTTAGCAACTCATCCGTACCATATAGAATATCTTCGATCAGCTCTTCCGGCAAATCGCGCAAAGGTGTTTTGATCGTCACGTCGTACTTTTCGCACAATGCCTCTATTTGCCAAAAGAAAAGATTGTTCTTGTATTTACCCAATGGCTCGATGCCACCTTCGTATATACTCTTCTCACGAAATGGAATGATCTTGTCCATATCCGGCAGATTCACTTCACCCAAGCCCTTGCAGCGCGGGCAATAGCCATGAGGGGAATTGAAACTGAAATTGTGCGGAGCCGGATCGCTATACGAAATTCCCGTATCAGGACACATCATCATCCGACTAAAATGTCCCACTTCGTTTTTTTCCGAATCCAACACCATCACAAGCCCCTCGCCCTCACGCATAGCCAGTGCCAAGCTCTCCGCTATACGTTTGCTCTGATCCGGTGCCACGCGCAGCTTGTCGATCTGCACTTCGACATCATGCATCTTATAACGATCAAGCTTCATCCCGTGCAAAATCTCACGAATCTCACCATCCACGCGTACATGGAGATAGCCTTTCTTACGAAGCCTTTCGAACAGCTCCTTATAATGCCCCTTACGCGAGCGAACCACCGGAGCTAACAAAGCTATCTTTCGCCCATCGTACTTTTCCAAAATGAGGTGGAAGATTTGCTCTTCGGTGTACTTCACCATCTTCTTACCTCCGGCATAAGAATAAGCCTCCGCAGCACGGGCAAAAAGCAAACGAAAGAAGTCGTACACCTCCGTAACGGTACCGACGGTCGACCTCGGATTCCGATTGGTCGTCTTCTGTTCTATGGAAATGACCGGACTCAGCCCCTTTATCTCATCCACATCGGGGCGTTCCATGCCACCACCGAGGAAATTCCGGGCATAAGCCGAAAAAGTTTCTATGTACCGTCGCTGTCCTTCGGCAAAAAGCGTATCGAAAGCCAGTGAAGATTTTCCACTGCCGCTCATTCCCGTGATGACAGTAAGGCTATGACGCGGAATGCACACATCGATATTCTTCAGGTTGTGCACCCGTGCTCCATAGACTTCCACAGCATCGTGTAGAGCTATCTTGTCTTTTACGTTTATAACTGTATCGCGCATATATTTCCGACCACTTCCTCATACATTGCTCATGGTATTAGAACAATTGGAAAGGTCGATTCGTTTTTTGCTATCGTGGGAGGTTTCCCTCCAAGGGTGTTTCGTGTGCAGGTCGGAGGATATTGATATCCCCTTTTCGTTTGTATTTGATTCCGTCAGCCCCTTCCGCTTCAATTACGTAATAGTATACGCCCGTAGGCATCATCTTACCTCTATATTTACCGTCCCAACCTTCATCAGGATTGGTCCAGCGAAAAATCTGTTTTCCCCAACTATCGAATATGCGTCCGTCAAAACGAACGAGTGAAGAATGCTTTACCCTGAATACATCGTTCACACCCGGACTACCGTATGGGCTGAAAGCGTTAGGTATAGTCAGACTGGACTCTGCTACTTTGTAATAGTTTTCCAACAAAACCTCATCGGTACAAGTTCCCGTCCGATTCGTAGCCTGTAAGAGGATACTATACACGCCGGCCTGGCGGAATGTAAAATCCGTAGTAGTTCCATTATAAACAAGAATGCTGTTTTCTGCCCCTTCCTCTGTCCGATAGATACGCCAGACAAAGTTTGCGGCCGAAGGCTCGTTGCCGTATGCAGCAAGCGTTACAGAGAAAGGAGCGGACACGAGAGAAGCATCTCCCTCTTCGGGCGTATTATCTCCTATTGCGCTCCCATCCTCCAGCTTGTCCACGAAAGCATACACCTCCACTTTCGGTGTCAGAAGTTCATCCGTGGCAATAGCAGTGAAAGGCAGCGACAGCTCCTTGGTAAAGCGATCGCCATGAATCGTATAGACAGCGTCTGCCAACGATGCCGACACCACAAGAGTTCGTTCGTCATCCGATGCTTCAACCTCAACTTCCTTCATGGAAGGCCGAAACAAACGAGCTTCGACATCCCATTCCATATCCGAATAAGAAATCCGCACCCCCCGATCCAAGCGGCGGGGCACACCGTTAGGCTGATTATAAGGAATAGGCGGGATGGCTGCATCCACAGCTAAGTCCATCGAGATACAGGGAGACGTCTCAGAAGGTTTCCCCGTAACAGTAGAAACGGTCAGAGAATAGTCTGCATAGTTGCTTATCCAATAGTACTGAGGTAGTCTCCCATCACCGGAGATGAAATAACCACAGTTGAGTTGAGGAGCCGTAAGCGTCCACATACCATCCGAATAGGTAGCTGTAGTCACCTCTTCCGCTTCGATGGCTTTGGTCGTATAGCGATACAACTTTCCTGTACTCGTTCCGGCAAAACGCAGGGTGACAGATGCGGGATTCAGTGTATGCAGCATAAAAACCTGCAAGCGATTGGGAGAATCGTCCAGAGCTTTCATACTCGGTGCACCGACTATCTGTATCTGTGCCTTTGCTGTGCCGAAAGCCAACATGGAGAGCAAACACAGCTTTAGGAGTGTGCACAACTGATTATTTCCTTTCATCCGATTGTTTTTCTTTTTTATCCGGTCAATAATTTTTGTCAACGATTTTGCTTCGTGAGAGCGAATGGAAAGAAGGAAGAGGACGAGAGATACTCGGCTGACAGAGCATCAGTATTCCATTGTCTTGGCAAAAACAAAGTTCTTGAGCGACGTACAATCCGAAGAGTTCAGCGTTGCACTCGATCCTTCCCACTCCTTACTGCCATGACGGATGTAGATGATCTTGTCTCCGATTGTCTTCACGGAGTTCATGTCATGAGTATTGACTACTGTGGTAATACCATGCTCTTGTGTAAGAGTATGTATAAGATCGTCTATGACGAGCGAAGTCTTCGGATCCAAACCGGAGTTAGGCTCGTCACAAAAGAGATACTTCGGCCCCAAAGCAATCGCACGGGCGATGGCAGCCCGTTTCATCATACCGCCACTAATTTCGCTGGGATACTTATGTCTGGCATCGGAGAGCCCCACCCGATGCAGTAGGTGCTTAGCCCTCTCGCGACGGACTGCCGGCTTATCGCTCGAAAACATATTCATCGGAAACATAACGTTCTCCATGACCGTCATACTGTCGAAGAGCGCAGAGCCCTGAAAGAGCATACCGACCTCACGACGCAGGATTTTCAGCTCACTCTCACTCATAACCGTAATATCTCGACCATCATACAATACCTCTCCCGATGTGGGAGCGATAAGCCCAATGATACACTTCAGCAGGACGGTCTTACCCGCTCCACTGCGTCCGATGATCAGATTGGTTTTGCCCGTCTCGAATGTCGCCGAGATATTGTTGAGTACTTTCTTATCTTCGAACTGCTTACTGACTTCTCTGACTTCGATCATAATACGTTAGTATAACATTTACGCAAGCAATAAATTAGTGAGGAGCAAATCCGCCACAAGCACCAATATACTGCACTGAACCACGGCATTGGTACTTGCTTTCCCCACCTGCAATGCTCCACCCTTCACTGTATAACCGTAGTAACCGGCCACGCTCGATATGATGAAAGCATAAGCCACCGACTTGATAATGGAGTAAAACACATTGTAAGGGGAAAAGAAAAGCTGCAAACCATACTCAAAGTCGCTCCGAGGCAGATTTGGCACCAGCGAACAGGCCAGATAACCACCGACAATACCCGTGGCCATACTGATTATACTCAGAACCGGAACGAAGAGCATGAATCCGATGATTTTAGGCAGGATCAGATAATTGGCCGAGTTCACACCCATCACTTCCATAGCATCGATCTGCTCTGTCACACGCATGGTTCCCAATTCGGAGGCAATACTTGATCCCACCTTACCGGCCAAAATGAGACACATAACCGTGGAAGAAAACTCCAACAGAATGATCTCACGTGTAGAATAACCGATCGTAAAGCGCGGAATGAGTGGAGAGGTCATATTCAGAGAAAGCTGGATGGTGATAACGGCTCCGATGAAGAACGAAATGATAATTACGATCCATACCGAATCGACTCCGAGCTTGTCTATCTCCTTAATCAATTCCCTGAATGACATCCTCCACCTGTTAGGCAGAGAAAATGTCCGCTGCATCAATTTTGTATACTCTCCTATCTGTTGCAGAGTTTTATTGTTCATTCGCTTTGCTTTGGATTAGTCCTGACAAATATACGAGGTTTCGGACAAAACACTCCGAAAGCAAAGTCAGCCACATGACAATTACCATCTATCAAGCATGAAAGACAACCCCTTAACCATGTATCTTTCTGCTGACAGCTGCATTCATGTAAAATAGAACAAGCCCCTTGGTAAAGAGGTCAAAAGACATATCCCAAGAGGCTTTTTAGAGACAAGGTCAAGTGATCACGCTACAACAGATGGCTATATCTGCACCTTATGACTGAATACCTGTCCGGAAGAGAGTCGCACCGAGACTATATAAATACCATTTCGCTTTAGTCCGTTAATATTTATATCCGAATAGATTTTATTATCAACGGTTTGCCGAAGTACCATCCTGCCAGCCAAGTCGAAAAGCAATACCTCAGACACCGGAGTTTCACTTTCGATCCTTATCTTCCCGCCCAAAGTATAGACATCCACTCCTTGCGCAACTGTCGGTGAAACGAAAGAGGTTATAAGAGATTCTTTGCTCCTGAGCATTATTCCACCAACTTTCGCATAAAGAAGTTTGTCCCAAGGGCTATAGAAGAAAGTGTCAAATATCAGGCCTCCGTATATTTCATCTTCATACCACTCAAAATCAAAGACAGATGCGTCAGAGACGCAAACCCTTGTCCGACCATCTACTCCGTTAGGAGCCCCGAAAACTTCACAAGCAATCTTGTTGTCGTCCATCATGCATATATTTTGAACGATTGCATTTTGTATGTCTCCGCCAACAGGTTGCCATTTTCCTTCAGCTGCTTTTCTGATCGCAAGGGTTCCACTCATAAGTTCTGTATATGAAGTAACAAGAGCTATTATATCACCTTTTTTATTCGAGCACATGGATGCAATAATCGAGTTACTCAATTCACTTTCCGATATATCGACGAACTCACCGTTCTGATAAGTAAAGATAGTCGTAGACATTGTGGTTTCATGCATCAATGCCAGATAGATGGTGCCACTATTCGTAGCCTCTGCAAAGCGACAGCTCATAGGAGTAGAGTCTTCATAGATAGAGTTGAACTCGAAATCATTTACACCTGATGCAAAGATGTGATGTGTAGTACCTATATAAGTCACCCCTGTCGAAGAGCGGAAGACGGTCATACCATGTTCATCTGTAGCCACGGGTGTTTTGAATATACATCTCCATTCGTTCTGCTCGTTTATATACAGTTGATACTCTTGATCCCGAGAAGAAGTCGTACATACATAAACTCTGCCGTATGCATCTGTCTGAATATCCGTAACTAACTTGTCATCAAAATACGGATCATGTTCCCACCATTGTGCATTATCTCCTAATGGACGATAGTATATACCTAATTGCTCAGAAGTATAATTTGCTCCCTGCTGAGTCCTTTTTGTCACGGTTACATAGACTGTTCCCTTTGAATCAATCCCCATACTGGGAATTATATACTTAACGTTAGGCTCATTACTGATAAAAGGAGGAACTATTTCTTCCCAAAAGCTCTGTGCATTTCCACCCAATACTCCTAACATCATTAAAGCCAGACACAGAATAATTTGTTGAACTGTTGTTTTCATTTCCTTTTCGATTATTAGTTTATTTATCATTTTATTTCATCCGCATCTTTCGGCTACAGATTTCCTTTCCATTTACAATCCATGAATACACAGAACAAATCTCTGAAATACATCATCATATGACACATGCCGAAAGGTAATAATTATATCAAAAACAACAAAATCACAAAAGAAATAAGACGGGAACAATACAACCGGGGTCGGATATCATCCGCCAGCTGTCTGAACGTGGTAGAAATATTTCCGCACCTCAAATGCTGCGATTGTGGCTCGTATTTTCGAGAAAAGTGGAGTGAGATTTTTTTCGTTTTGGCTCGAGATTTTTTCTTTTCCCGAGCCAAAAGAAAAACTTTTACGCGCCACGTTTTTGGGGGGTGGCAAATCACCGTTTTTTCGGTTTGACGTGTACTGAAATAAAATTCACTCTCCGCGAGGTTTTGCCTGCGTTTTATGTTTTAGTTAGGTACGCTGTGAAAGTTGCGATGCCGTAGGCTGTTCCTTCATGATTAGAGGGCTGCACCGATGAGAAGGCAATGTGCAAATGCGTATTTCTTGTTCAGTAAAGTGATCGGGTACGTTTTGATTATTATTTTTGTGCCTCTCTTCACGATGAAGAATAAGGAATATCGGACAAACACTCATTGTACTATGGCCATCGCACCGAATCAAGCTACCCCTCAGATAGATCTGATCTACAAGATCGAAGACAAGCCTTCTTGCAAAGATGCTGTCTTTGCAGCTTTCCAACACCTCCTTGCCATCTTTGTGGCTATCATTACCCCCCCGCTTATCATTGCAGGAGCACTTAATCTGGATTTGGAGACTACTTCTTTCCTCGTCTCCATGGCTCTGTTCGCTTCGGGGGTATCCACCTTTATCCAATGTCGAAGGGTGGGGCCTTTGGGTGCCGGACTGCTATGCGTGCAGGGTACGAGTTTTTCTTTTATCGGCCCTATTATCAGTGCCGGCTTGGCCGGCGGTCTGCCGCTTATATTCGGCTGTACGATAGCAGCAGCTCCGGTGGAGATGATCGTCAGCCGCAGCTTCCGTTATCTCAAGCGGATCATTACGCCCCTCGTTTCAGGAATCGTAGTCTTGCTGATCGGTCTGAGTCTGATCAAAGTGGGGATTATCTCATGTGGAGGTGGCAATGCGGCTATGAGCGATGGGACTTTCGGCAACTGGCAAAATCTCAGTATCGCTGCTCTCGTCCTGGTGAGCGTCCTCTTCTTCAATAAGAGCAAGAACAAATACATTCGTATGAGTTCTATCGTTCTCGGTCTGCTCGTCGGTTATGCTTTAGCTTACATCCTCGGTCGTGTGGATCTCTCCGGTATGGAGACGACGAAGATTGCGCTGTTGAATATCCCTGTCCCATTCAAATACGGCCTTAGCCTGAACATCTCGTCCTTTATCGCCATAGGGCTCATCTATCTTATTACAGCCATCGAAGCGACGGGGGATATTACTGCCAATTCGATGATTTCGGGCGAACCGGTGGAGGGCGATAAATACATCAAACGTGTATCGGGTGGGGTATTGGCCGATGGGTTCAATTCCCTCCTTGCCGGTGTATTCAATTCTTTTCCCAATTCTATTTTCGCCCAAAACAACGGGTTGATTCAGCTCACGGGCGTGGCCAGTCGTCGCGTGGGCTATTACATTGCCGCTATGCTCATCGTGCTTGGCTTGTTTCCGGGTATCGGTCTTATCTTTTCTCTGATGCCCGATCCCGTATTGGGAGGAGCCACGCTCTTGATGTTCGGGACGGTAGCAGCAGCGGGGATACGCATCATTGCAGCTCAGGAGATAGACCGCAAAGCCACGATGGTCTTGGCCATTAGTCTGTCGCTGGGCTTAGGTGTCGAGTTGATGCCGGACATCTTGCGCAACATATCTCCTGATCTGAGAGGGATCTTCTCTTCGGGAATCACCACCGGTGGTCTTGCAGCTATTATCTCTAATATACTTATCCGCGGCAAATAAAATGGGCGGACAGGTAGAAAACCCAATCATTGTCTTATGGAATTGCTCAAACAGAGGATTTTGCAGGATGGCAAGTGCTATCCGGGCGGTATATTGAAAGTCGATAGCTTCATCAATCACCAGATGGACTCGAAGCTGATGTACCAGGTGGCCGAAGAGTTTGCACGACTATTTGCCGACAGCGGAGTCAACAAGATCGTTACCATCGAAGCCAGCGGTATAGCCCCGGCTATCATGGTAGGTTATATTATGAATCTGCCCGTGGTCTTCGTGAAGAAAAAACAGCCCAAGACGATGGACAATATGCTGACTACTACGGTGCATTCCTTTACCAAAAGTCGGGACTACACCGTTTGTATCAGTCACGACTTTCTGACTGCCGACGATCGCATTCTGTTCATTGACGACTTTCTTGCCTATGGCAATGCAGCTCAAGGGATCATCGACTTGGCCGAACAGACAAGTGCTAAGATTGTCGGTATGGGCTTTATCATAGAAAAAGCCTTTCAGAATGGGAGAGCAGCCCTGCAAGAAAGAGGCATAAGAGTGGAGTCGCTCGCGATCATCCAAAGCCTCGACAACTGCTGTATAACCATCGCAAACGAAGACTAACTACACGTCAATCCCATACACATCCCGTCTGCCGGCACTCAGCGGGTGGGATGTTGCTTTTCCCTTCTCTTTTCTCCCGATAAAAGGCGTGCCGTTTTCCATTTCTCGGTCGGAAATCTCATCTTTTGTAGGCATATTATGAGTACTTTTGCCCGAAAGACAAACTACAAGGATGGAACCCTTCGTACATCTGCACGTACACTCCCAATTCTCTCTGCTTGACGGACAGGCCGCTATCAATGACTTGGTAGACAAAGCCATTGCTGACGGTATGCCCGGTATTGCTCTGACCGACCATGGAGCCATGTTCGGCATCAAGGAGTTTTACAACTATGTGGAGAAGAAGAATAGCGGGCACAATGCTACGCTGAAGGACTGCAGGCGTGAACTGGATCAGTTGAACGACTCGAAGAGTGCAGATCTGCTGACCGACGAAGAGCGCGATCGCATCGTCAAGCTACAACAGAAAATAGAGGAGACGAAAAGGCTCCTCTTCAAACCCATACTCGGCTGTGAGGCTTATTGCGCTCGACGTACACGCTTCGACAAGGACAGCCAAATTCCTGACCCGTACCATCCCAGACGTTCCATCGATGCCAGCGGTTGGCACTTGATCCTGCTGGCGAAGAACTTGCAGGGGTATAAGAATCTGATCAAAATGGTCAGCTATTCATGGACCGAAGGGCAGTATTATCGTCCGCGTATCGACAAGGAGTTGTTGCAGAAGTACCATGAAGGTATCATCGTGTCTTCGGCCTGTCTGGGCGGAGAGATCCCGCAACATATCATGGCCGGAGAGATCGGCAAAGCCGAGGAGTCTATTCTTTGGTTCAAGGAGATTTTTGGGGATGATTACTACTTGGAGATTCAGCGGCACGAGACGCACAATCCGCTCGGCAATCAGGATGTTTTCCCCCAGCAGCAGCGCGTAAACCGCGTGATACTCGAGCTTGCCAAGAAGTTGGGCGTCAAGGTAATTGCCACGAACGATGTCCATTTCTGCAATGAAGAAGATGCTGAGGCGCACGATCGTCTGATCTGCCTGAGTACGGGTAAGGATCTGGACGATCCGAACAGGATGCGTTATACCAAGCAGGAATGGATGAAGACAACGGCAGAAATGAATACCATTTTCGAGGATCTGCCGGAGACGCTGTCCAATACGTTGGAAATTCTTGACAAGGTAGAGTTCTACAGCATTGACAACAAGGCCCTGATGCCGGACTTTCCGATTCCGCCCGAGTTTAAGGATGATGACGACTACCTGCGCTTCCTTACCTACGAGGGAGCCAGACGCAAGTATGGAGAGGATCTTTCCAACGAGATAAAAGAGCGTATCGACTTTGAGTTGGAAACGATCAAAGGAATGGGGTTCCCCGGCTATTTCCTCATCGTACAGGATTTCATCGCTGCCGCGCGCGGTATGGGCGTCTCTGTCGGACCCGGCCGAGGATCAGCTGCGGGATCGGCTGTAGCCTACTGTCTGGGCATCACGGACATTGATCCGATCAAATACCATCTGCTTTTCGAGCGTTTCCTCAATCCCGATCGTATCTCCATGCCTGATATCGATGTCGACTTCGATGATGACGGGCGTGCCGAAATACTTCGTTGGGTGACGGAAAAATACGGCAAAGAACGTGTGGCCCATATCATCACCTATGGTACAATGGCCACAAAGAGTTCCATTAAGGATGTGGCTCGCGTACAGAGGTTGCCCTTGCCCGAAAGCAATCGTTTGGCTAAGCTCGTACCGGACAAGATTCCCGGAGAGAAGAAAGTCAATCTGAAAAAAGCAATAGAATTTGTTCCCGAACTCAAGCAAGCATCGCTAAGCTCCGACAAGGTAATGCGTGATACGCTGAAGTATGCCCAAATGCTGGAAGGAAATGTGCGCAATACGGGTGTGCATGCCTGCGGCATCATCATCGGGAAAACGGACATCAGCGATATCGTTCCGGTCAGTACGGCTCCGGACAAAGACACGAAGGAGGAACTGCTGGTCACCCAATACGAAGGTTCTGTCATCGAGCAGACGGGGCTGATCAAAATGGACTTCCTAGGGCTGAAAACGCTCTCCATCATCAAGGAAGCTCTGGCCAACATCAAGCGACGCCATGGCATCAACTTGAATATAGACACGATCCCGCTCGACGATCCCCTTACGTATAAGCTATACAGCGATGGACGTACCATAGGTACTTTCCAATTCGAATCCGGTGGGATGCAAAAGTATCTTCGGGAGCTGCAGCCCTCTGCATTCGAGGACTTGATAGCGATGAACGCGCTCTATCGTCCCGGACCGATGGACTATATCCCATCGTTTATCGCGCGTAAGCATGGGCGTGAACCTATCTATTACGACCTGCCGGAGATGGAGCAGTATCTCAAAGAAACATACGGCGTGACGGTGTACCAGGAGCAGGTCATGCTTCTGAGTCGTAAGCTCGCCGATTTTACCCGAGGCCAGAGCGATGAGCTTCGAAAGGCTATGGGTAAAAAGCTCATCGAGAAGATGAACGTCCTCAAGGTGAAGTTCCTCGAAGGGGGAGCCCGAAATGGACATCCCAAAGATGTGCTGGAGAAGATTTGGGCGGACTGGGAGAAGTTTGCCAGCTACGCTTTCAACAAGAGTCATGCCACCTGCTACAGTTGGGTAGCCTATCAAACGGCCTATCTGAAAGCGAACTATCCGGCTGAATACATGGCCGGGGCCTTGAGTCGCAACTTGAACAACATCACAGAAATCACTAAACTCATGGATGAGTGCAAATCCATGAAGATCGGCGTATTGGTGCCTGACGTGAACGAGTCCGAAATGAAATTCTCGGTGAATGCCGATGGAGACATCCGATTCGGTCTCAGTGCTGTGAAAGGTGTAGGATCAGGAGCCGTGGAGCAGATCATTGCCGAGCGTGAAACCAACGGATTTTATAAGGATATCTTCGATTTTGTGGAGCGGATCAATCTCTCCGCTTGCAACCGTAAGACGATGGAGAGCTTGGCGTTGGCTGGTGCTTTCGACAGCTTCGGTCTGTCGCGAGAGGAATATATGGCTCCTCCTCTGACGGGTAAGGAGGAGTCGTACATACAAGCACTGATGCGCTATGGCTCCGTGGTGCAGGAGGAAAAGCACAGCCAGAGTAATTCTCTCTTTGGAGAGGAAGAAGATCTGATGATCCCTCGTCCACAACCGTCTCCCACAGAACCGTGGAACGACTTGGAGAGACTCAATAAAGAACGTGAGCTTGTGGGACTCTACCTTAGCTCCAATCCTATGGCTCAGTATCAAGTGATCCTCGACCACTATTGCAATACGCATGCAACAGACTTGGCCGATCTGGAGTCCCTGGTAGGGAAAAATCTGATTATGGCTGGTATCGTAACCAAGGCATTTCAGGGCATATCCCGCTCGAACAATCCATATTCGAAGATTACGCTGGAGGATTTGTCCGGTACCGGCGAAATACCTCTTTTCGGACAGTCGCATGTGAATTTCGGCAATTATTGCAAGGAAGGCCTCTATCTCCTCATTCGGGCATCCGTCCAGCCTCATAAGTGGAAACAAGGTGAGTTGGAATTGACTGTAAACACGATAGAACTGCTTCCGCAAGTGGCCGATACTTTGATCAAAAAGATGACCATCTTGCTGCCGGCATCGAAGATCGACAATGAACTGATCGAAACGCTATCGGACGAATTGACAAACAATTCGGGAAAAACGATGTTATTTATCAAAGTGTACGACCATACGGAAACTTTCGACGTCGAGCTGGCACAACATAAATCGCTGATCAAAGTATCCCCCGAACTGGTGAATCGATTGAAGGCTTGCGAGATTAATTTTGCACTTGAATAGACCAATCATTATAAACAAGAATAATAACCAATTAAAAACGAACAAAGTTATGGCACTGCAAATTACAGATGCAACATTTGACGGCTTGGTAGCAGAAGGCAAGCCGATGGTAGTGGATTTCTGGGCTACATGGTGCGGTCCTTGCCGCATGGTAGGTCCGATCATCGACGAACTGGCAGCGGAATATGAAGGACGAGCTATCATAGGAAAGGTGGATGTGGATGCAAATACGGAATTGCCCATGAAGTACGGCGTACGTAATATCCCTACCATCCTGTTCATCAAGAACGGCGAAGTGGTAAAGAAGCTTGTGGGTGCTCAGTCCAAAGACGTATTCAAGAAAGAATTGGATGCCTTGTTTTAATTAAGTCGGTATTGGCATTCCAAAGAAAAGTCCTGTCTGACATGCTATCTTTTGCATCGTCAGACAGGACTTTTTGTTTTTCGTTCTCAGGGCAGAGCGGGAGAGCTTTTAGTAAGCGTCGTTGCAGAAGTTCATGGCTGCTGAACACTTGGGAGGCAAATACGGTGATTTAAGAGGCGACACCAACAAAGAGAAAGGGTTGCAGTCCGGAAGTTTACGCTTATCCGATGCAACCCTTTCTCTATCGTTGTCTCACAAGGATTCGAACCTTGACAAACAGAACCAAAACCTGTTGTGCTACCATTACACCATGAGACAATCCTCATAGCAACGGAGAAGATTCCTCTCAATTGCGCTGCAAAGATATGTATTTTCGGCAAATACACAACTGTTTTCCTGTTATCTGACAGAAAATATTCTTCAGAGGCTCTTATCAGATACGAGAAATCAGGCCAATGCCTCCATGTTTCACACATCGAGTCCGTCGAATCCCAAGAGATACGCTGCCGTCTCTTCCCCGTTTGAGCGAAGGATTTTTCGAGGTCGATACCCGTACCGTTGAACGATTTGTCCTTGGCGGCCTCCCTTTGCTCTTCGATCATAATAGCCAAGTTGGCTTTGCTCCCGAAGGGGATTTGTCCCACCTTGAAAAGACAGCCTCTATTTTCTCTATCACTCTCTGAAAATAATCTCGCCGTTCCGTTGCTTGATCTTTGATTGCAATGGTAAAAGGAAAAAGTCTGTCGTATAAAAACAGCAGAGGGTGTATCGCAAGCGAAACACCCTCTGTCATTTGGAAAAATTCGTCGGTAATTATTCTGCGCTCTCAGCCGCAGGAGCTTCTTCAGCAGCGGCTTCTACCGGAGCCTCTTCCGTCTGGGCAGTCTCTTCGGCAGCGGCTTCTGCTTCAGCCTTAGCTTTGGCCTCAGCAGCTTTCTTCTCTGCCACAGCTTCTGCGCGAGCCTTGTTTACGGCCTTCTCTGCTTCGAGCTTAACCTTGTTGTCTGCTACGGCAGCTTCTTTCACCTTAATCTTCATGTTGTTAAGGGCGTCTTTTTTACCCTTCAACCAAGCTTCGAACTTGCTTTCTGCTGCAGCTTGATCAAAAGCACCCTTCTTAACACCACCGAGGAGATGCTTCATCATGAGTACACCCTCACGTGACAAGATATTACGTGCCGTGTCGGTAGGCTGTGCACCTACACCGATCCAATACAAAGCGCGCTCGAAATTCAAATCTATTGTAGCAGGATTCGTGTTCGGATTGTATGAACCGATCCTTTCAATAAACTTGCCATCTCGTGGCGCCCTGCTGTCTGCGACAACGATCTTGTAAAAGGCATAACCTTTGCGACCGTGTCGTTGCAATCTGATTTTTGTTGCCATTCTTTTGAATTTATTATTTGCGTTCGCTATTGTATTAGCAGCCGCAAAGATAGACTATTAAAATGGAACATACAAAGTGATTTTTTGCTTTGGGGGCATTACACATTCGATTCTCATGCATAGTTTACACGTAAGATATTTTTCTGAGGGGGGGAGTTTGATCGGATTGATCATGGTTGAACTAACTATATGCTACCATTTTTGTCTGCATCCTAAAACATACACAAGCGGATTTATAGGCATGGACAGGCAAGCAAGCCGGATTTTAACGAGGTAAAATCTTAAAAAAAGAGGGTATCTCTTGTCAATTGGCAGTTCCAATTTATCAAGAGATACCCTCTTACTCTTATTCGTTGCCTATGGCAGGATTCGCTTACTGTTTGATGAGCTTAGTGGTATAGTTATCGAGACGGAAGAAATAAGTGCCGTCAGGAAGATGCGTCAGGTCAATGTTCTGACGGAGAGTCTCTACTGCGAAACTATAGACTTTTACCCCATTTATATCGTATAAAGCAGCTTCCTGCCCCAAAAGAAATTCGGGGATCTCGACGAGCGCATATCCTCTTACCGGATTGGGATATATCCTGATAGAGGGAGCATCTACTGCCAAGTTCGATGTCGGACTTCCTTCGTATGGAAGCATATTGTCAGCATCACCATTGAAGTCGAATACCCGCCAGTTCTTACTTTTAGCCTTTTCCACATCCTTTACGGTACAGATATTCTTCTCATCAGTGTCTTTGAGGTCTACAACGACGAACTTGCTCTGAGCACCCACACCGGGAGAGAGTGTGGGCAGAGCATCCACCACCTTTGTCATTTCTTCACCTGCGATCAGATTGGAATGACAATCCAAAACGCTCAGCCCCCTCACCCCCGACAGATTCAAGGATGTAAGTTTGTTCGATGAGCACCAAACGTAAGCAACATCCGGATTCTTAGAAAGATCCAAGGTCGAAAGCTCATTGTCGCTACACCAAAGTGTTATCAGTAGAGGATTGGCACTCAGATCAAGTTTCGTGATCCGGTTGCCAAAGCACCAAAGGTCATTGAGTCGGGGATTGGCCGTCAGATTCAGTTCTTTCAGCTCATTGTCGGAACACCATAGATTAGCCAACTTGGGGTTTTTGTCGGTCTTCAGCTCAGTCAGCTTATTCCTGTCACAGCCGAGGATGATCAAAGCCGGATTGCCACTCAGGTCCAAACTCTCTATTTCGTTGGAATCGCACCAGACCCGCAACAGCTTTTTGTTTTGGGTCAAGTCCAGCGATTTCAGTTTGTTGTTGGTACATGACAGATAGGTCAAGTTCGGGTTTTTCGTTACGTCGACAGCCGTTGCACCTGTTTCTTTACACCCCAATCTGGTCGTATTGCCATATACGGTTATGGTCTGCGCCCCCAGTGTATATTCGTGGTATTCCTCATCGAAAAGGGTTATTTCCTCTCCGCTTTGATAGGTAGCATCTCCATTGAGATCTATCCATATCCCTTTCTTCTCTACGGAATGAACCAGCAATCGGATCTTTTCCCCTACTGCCTTGTTCGTCGTTACGGACATACGTACTCCTGTGGTCGGAGCCGGAACAAACTGTGCCTGCACAGTATGCCCCATCATCAGCAATGCAAAGATTGCGAAGATTTTCTTGGATGAAAATTTCATATTAGTATTGGTTTTCTATTTGTGGTCTTACCACGGATTCGATTCTAACAGCTTCAAGAGAACCGGCAAAACGAATGCAAAGTTTTTCTAAACAGAGTGCTGATCGACTCCATCGGCACAAAGAATATCTACAATCGCAAGATTAGCAATCCTGATCGGCGGATAGAGTAGTCGTTTTGTGAGTGATCTCTTGTTTTCGGTCGCAAATATAGTATTCCTCCGATTAATGCTAAATATCCGGAAGCAATTTGTCAGCTGTTGCACATTCCGGCACTACCGGCCTGACCTGGATTCGACGTAAGCAAATGTCGAAATTTCCGCTTGTGAGAGCATTTTTTCGGCTCGAAAGATTCCAATCTCGAAAGCCATATGGCGGCAGAAGCCATTCGCATACTGTCTCTTATCTCCATGAAGTCTCACTCGTCCAAACAATAAGGGAGCCTCACGTAAAAGGAAAAAAGGCTTCCCTGTTTTGTATCATCTTGTGTGGAAAAAAACACACACCAAAAAAGTTTTCAACAACGAAGACGAGTTTGGAATGATTCCAAATAAGAGGTTAAGAAGAAGCGAATTTTGAAGTTTGAAAGTTCAGAGAATGGATTTTTTCGGCTTAAAACATGACTTTGGAGAGATAAAAAAACGATTTGTATATAAATCATTTTCGATTTGTATATAGATCGTTTTCGATTTATATATAAATTGATCTCAATAAATATATAAATCGAATTCTATTTATATATAAAATGCATGGAATAAAAAGCCATTTAAGAAGGTGATATAAAAGAGGCACGCACCAAATTCTTCAGCGAATTTGGTGCGTGCCTTATCTATGTTTGGACTATCGGCGAGGGTTATTCCGACTTATACCTCATAATCACGATGGAAATCTATCGACTCCTTGGGACAAGAAGTATATAAATACACAAAAACGGATAAGCCAAAACGGCTATAGAAGTGGAGAAATTCAGTGCGCATATTTTTATCATTCAGTCATTTAGCAATCAATTCTATTCAATCGAAAAGTACTTTCAATAGCGATCATTAGTATCGAACAAAAGTGTTTTATCAGCTGCAAATATAACAAAAAGACTTGAGTATAAAATTCATAGTTTCCGAACAAATATTCGTCGATATTGTCAATGTTCGAGATAGAAAATTTTTCACTTAGACATGCACTATTCATCTATCATTATCAGAAAGAGGCAGTGCCTCAAGCAGCAAATTGAGGGCACGGGGAAAGGCAAAATCGTCAAGCTGTTCCTCTCGGATGCAGCGGTAGCCATCCAGTTCGGGAGCTTCATCGAGACGGGCTGTAAGCCTATAGCCATGAATCCACAAGTTGCGATGCGTAAGCTGGTGCTTGAATGTTTTGAATGGTAAGCTATCCATACTACCGGAAACGGATCGTAGCAAACCACCCAATTCGGGAGACAGCAATAAGGTCTCTAAAACTGCATGATCGGATAGCTCGACACAGGGAAACTCGTACAAACCCTGCCATATATCTCCACTCGGACGCCTTCGAATATAAGTGTAGACGCCGGTGGGGGTGATAACCCGTATATAAATGAAATAGAGATAGCGATTCGTAATCCTAAGTCCACCTTTCTTGACCGGCAAAGCATCGACACAACCGGCTGTATCGGCCATGCAAAAATGGCGTACCGGGCATAGCAGGCAAGAAGGAGACGTGGGTGTACAATGAAGTGCCCCAAACTCCATAATGGCCTGATTGTGCCTTGCCGGAGCTTCCCTGTCGAGCAAAGCATCGGCCCAGGAAGAAAAAAGCTTCTTGCCGGCAGGGGTATCTATCGGCGTATCAAGATTCATCAGTCGGCTGATGACACGAAAGATATTTCCGTCCACTGCCGCAAAAGGCAGATCATAGGCAAAGGAGAGAACAGCTGCAGCCGTATAATCCCCGACACCCGGTAGTCGCAGTATCTCCTGCCTCGTACGAGGTATGCTACCTCCGAAGTCAGAGACTATCATACGGGCTGCCCGATGCAGATTGCGCGCCCGGGAGTAATAGCCCAAGCCCTCCCACTGCTTCAGCACCTCATCTTCAGATGCAAGAGACAAGGAGCAGACATCGGGGAAGCGTTCGATAAAGCGATGATAATAATCCCTCCCCTGCTCCACTCGCGTCTGCTGCAGTATAATCTCGGATATCCAGATACGATAGGGATCGTCCGTTTGCCTCCACGGCAAATCCCGCTTATTGGCATCGTACCATTCAGCCAGTAGCCTTCGCAATTCAGGGAAATAAGGAAGAGGATCGATCTTGCTTTCCGACGGTAGACTTCTCGTTCGGGAAGAGGAATTTGTCATGCAGGATTGGAATAGGAAATGTTGTTTGTGCAAAGATATAAACTGATGTATGTAATTCTTTGCATCTTTGTAACTCATTTCGATACTTGGAATGCGACCATAGTCTTTCACAATCAGAGAACGCGATGAAAAATTTTTCTTTTTTTACCCTCCTTGCTCTGGCTGTTTTGAGCATCACCCTCTCTTCATGTGGTAATAGGAAAAGCTCTGCAGACAAACAAAAAGAGCCTTATACCCTCTCTCTCGGAGCCATGCCTTCCATGGACTATCTGCCTTTCGTTGTAGCACAGAAAACCGGCATTTACGATTCACTCGGGCTGAAACTGGAGATTGTCAAGTTTTATTCACCCAATGAACGTGATGCGGCTTTCCATTCGGGCAATGTGGAGGGTACTGTCATCGACTATACGGGAGCAGCCATGCAGCAAGCCGGAGGCATCGATCTGCAACTGGTGATGCGTCTCGACGGATACTTCCGGCTGGTAATGTCCAAAGATTATACGGGTGAGAGCTTGGAAACCCTCAAAGGAAAGAATCTGGGTATATCGCGCAATACGGTCATTGAGTACACCACCGACCGAATCATCAATACCGCAGGACTGGCCGAAAGCGACATAACCAAGACCGAGGTCAATAAGATCCCTTTGCGCTTGGAAATGCTTCGCAGCGGACAGATCGATGCAGCCGTCCTACCGGATCCATTCATTACCATTGCGATGGCAGATGGAATGATGTCCTTTGTCTCCACACAGGATCTGGGCATATTCGTAACCGGAGCGATGTTTGCCGGCAGTGTCATCAGAGAGAAGCAAGAAGCCATCGATATACTGCTTCGAGGATACGATCTGGCCGTGGACTACATCCATTCACACGATAGAAATGCCATCCGAAATATCCTGATCGAAGATGTCGGTGTACCCGAACCCTTGGTAGACGATGTGATTCTGCCCGATTATACACATGGACAGAAGCCCACGATGGAAGATCTGCAACAAACTATCGACTGGCTACACGCCAAGAAATTGGTACCGAGCGACTATACCGGCAAGGATCTGATCCGCTAAATCCGGTATAATCAAGAGACAGACGAAACGCAGATTCTTCCATTAGGCAAATGATCTCTATTCGCAATCTGGCCGTTACATATCGCCACAGGAGTACGGAAGTGAAAGCATTGGACGGTCTTTCACTGAATATTCCCGAAGGAGAGATTTTTGCCGTAACGGGACCTTCGGGCTGTGGCAAATCGACATTCCTGCACGTTTTGGCAGGCGTGCTGACAGAATATGAGGGAGAAGTGCTATTCGATGGGAAACCTCTGAATCCGAAATCATTTTCCATAGGGATAGTCCCCCAGCAATACGGGCTTCTGCCATGGAAACGAGTACGTGAGAATATCGTACTTCCATATACCCTGCGAAAGGAAGCCATAGAGATGCCGGAGTTTGAGAGCATTGTACGCATCCTCGGCTTGTCGGACATATTGCATCGGTATCCGAGGGAACTAAGCGGGGGACAACGTCAGCGCGTGGCACTGGCACGAGTCTTTCTCCAACGCCCACAGTTGCTCCTGCTTGACGAAGCATTCGCAGCTCTCGATATGCTCACAGCCGAGAAAAGCAGGCAACTCTTCCTTGGGCTTTGGGATAAACATCGGGTCACCACCGTCATGGTAACGCATAACGTGGAGGAAGCCGTAGCAATGAGTAGCCGGGTAGCCGTCATAGGGGGCATGCCCGGACGAATCAGAGGCTTGTGCGAACATCCGGATACCGATACCATCCGTAGAATGTTGAACCGGATCGAAGTATGAGAAAGACAAAAGGATTTCTGGGGCGAGTGCTCGTGGGTGCTCTACTGCTCAATCTCCTATGGTATCTGGCTGCACTGCTCCTCAATACCCCTGTGCTGGTGGATCCCCTTACTGTTTACTCCAAAATAGGAACGGTATGGCAGCAGTCCATGTCCGCACATCTGTTGGCGAGCTTGCGACGAATCGTCATCGGCATTTCGATAGCCCTCGTCTTGGGACTCATTGTCGCGCTCTCCATGTTCCGTTACAAGAGCTTCGGCCGTGTGATGGATTCGTTCGTCTATTTCTGCTATCCTATCCCCAAATTAGCACTCCTACCGATCATCATGCTCTTGGCAGGACTGGGCGATGTGACCAAAATAATTATGATCGTACTGATCATCATCTTCCAAATCATCGTCAATCTGCGCGACAGTCTTCGCAACATTCCCAAAGAGAGCTTCCTTGTCCTTACCTCATTGGGTGCCACTCATGCTCAGCTGATGCGCCATCTGATCCTGCCGGCCATTACTCCCGAAGCACTCTCTACACTACGAGTAGCCATCGGGACAGCCATATCGGTACTCTTCGTGACAGAGACATACGGGACGAACAAGGGCATGGGATTCTTCATTGTCGATGCATGGATGCGTATCAGCTATACGGAGATGTACGTAGGCATCGTGGTTTTAGGGATGGCAGGTTTTTTCCTTTTTTTGCTTGTGGATGGTCTTGAGACCGCATTGTGCAGATGGAGGAACAGTTAGCCACATAAACAAAGAAAATTATCATTCAACAAAACAATAACGCTCAAGAAATGAAAGTAAAACATCTATTAGCTGCATCCTTGGTGATGCTGGGGACAGGGAGTATTTGCGCCCAAAAGCCCGCAAACAGTATTTTCAATGCAATCAAAGAACGGGTTAGCCTCGCCGGTTATGCACAGGCAGGATTTTCCTCCTTGTGGCTCCCTGCGATGGATTCCGATGAGGAGAACTACAACACGTTCGATGTGAAACGCATCGCCCTTCGTGCCGATATTGCCATCACGAACAAATGGTCTGTAACCTTCATTCCTGATTTCGCGAAAGGATACACCAATTTGGAACTTTACACATCTTTTCGCCCCTGTTCGGGTTTCGGAATACGATTGGGACAGTTCAAAACAGCTTTTTCGATCGAAAACCAACTATCTCCATCTATTATCGAAACTATCTCATGCGGATCGATGATTTCCAACTTCCTCGCAGCAGGAAATGGTTCCGATCCTCTTATGGGTGCTCAAAGCGGACGCGACATCGGTTTGGAAATCTATGGCGATCTCTTCAACGACATGCTCGGCTATCGCCTTGGAGTACTCAACGGCCAAGGCATGAATACGCTCGATGGCTCCAAGCATAAAACCGTGGAGGGCAGCCTTACGCTCCGACCACTCGAATGTCTTTCCTTTACCGGCAGCTTCATAAGCGGTAAGACTGTGGCTTTGGGAAAACTTCCGGCCCCAATCGATGGCATGCAAATTATGGACGGAGATTTATACGACAGATCTCGCTGGAGTGTAGGAGGAATGTTTCGCTCGAAGTACTTCGACCTGCGTACCGAATATCTTGAAGGAAAGGACAATGACTTGATTACCAAAGGATTTTACACCACCGGAGTAGGCCGACTGTTCAAAAACCTCGATATCATCGGCTCGTATGACTTTATGAATCTGTACGCAAGACAACACGTTCATAATATTACAGCCGGCCTTCAGTACTGGTTCTTCCCGAAGTGTCGCTTGCAGGCACAGTATGTATTGAGTAATCCGAAAGGTGAGCACAACAGCACACACGCCCTGCTAACACAGGTGCAGGTAGCGTTCTGACAGTAGATCGGAGCAATAGGAAAGCCGATTATCAAGCTGTTTTTTGATGCGAAAGTCCGGATCAGGAGATTGCCTCCTCGTTCCGGACTTTTTCTTTTCAAGAAAACCGGCAAAAAACGGATTAGGATATAACGGGGTAGAATGTTTATCTTTGCAATCCCACATAGCGGGACAATAAGGAGTTTTTTCCCTTTCTACGGCATGGTTGCCTCTTCAATTCTATACGGTATTCTCATCGGCATTCTCGTGTCGGCTCCTATGGGGCCGATCGGGGTTCTCTGTATCCGAAGGACTCTGCACCGAGGACGACGCGATGGGTTCTACACCGGTATCGGTGCCATGCTTAGCGATCTCTTCTATGCCACTGCCACCTATCTGGGGATAGGTTTGGTAATGAACTTCATCGACAGCAATGAGGCTTGGCTACAGCTTCTCGGCAGTGTGGTCATGTTTCTATTCGGCATATATCTGTATCGGACAGCCCCTTCTTTCAAGGTGGACGATAAGGACAACAACTTTTCCGTATGGCATACCGTACTAAGCTCTTTCGGTCTTACGCTATCCAACCCTTTCATCATCTTCTTTTTTATCGCCCTTTATTCCCGTTTCAACTTCGTCACCGATATTCCCGGGAAGATGTTAGTCGGTTACACCTCCGGCATGTTGGGTATCGCTTTGGGGGCGATCGGCTGGTGGTCTCTTATCACTTATCTCTTCAGCCTGCTACGCAATCGGATCAATGTCGTCGGCATACGGTGGTTCAACCGCATCGTAGCCGTCATTTTTATGGTTATATCCGTTTTCGGATTGTTTGCCGGTTTGTCCGACATCTTGAATTAGCACACTCGCCCCTACGGGGCTAAAGCTCTCTTTCCGTTTCTTACTTTTGAGCCGCTACCATTCGGGCAAACTCACCGTTCATCGCCATCAATTCGGTCGGACTGCCACATTCGGCCACTGTGCCATCTTTGAGGACAACGATCTTGTGCGCATTGGCTACAGTGCGCATACGATGAGCGATAATGAGGACTGTCTTGTTCTTGATCAGCTCGGATATACCGGCCTGTATCTTGGTTTCATTTTCGACATCCAGACTTGCCGTGGCTTCGTCAAGGAGCACAATCGGAGCATCCTTGAGCAAGGCTCTGGCAATAGAGATGCGCTGACGTTCGCCTCCTGAAAGGTTCTCACCATTTTCACCGATCAAAGTGTCGTATCCATTCGGCAGACGATCTACAAATTCGTCGCATCTTGCCAGCCGAGCTACGCGTTTCAGCTCTTCATCCGTGGCATCGGGCTTACCTATACGGATATTATCGGCCACCGATGCATTGAAGAGCAGTACATCTTGGAAGACGATGGCATAATGACGTAGCAGGGGTTCGGGTTCGATTTGTGAAATGTCTTCCCCACCCAAAAAGATCTTTCCCCCGTCTATATCCCAAAAGCGTGCTGCCAACTTGGCCGAAGTGCTCTTTCCTCCGCCCGAAGGACCTACGAGGGCTGTCACTTCGCCCTGTTTGGCTGTAAACGATACATTGCGCAATACTTGCTTCCCTTCTTCATAAGAGAAGTCTACATTTTGGAATATGATATCGAAGTTTTGTACCGCACAATCCGTTTTGCCCTCCTGCATCGGCATAGCATTCATTTCTCTTATCCGATCAATGCGTACGTCGAGGTATTGTAAGAGAAGCAAATTGCTGAACACTTCACCAATAGGATTATATATGCTCGATCCAATAAGCAGAAAGACCAAATAGGTAAAGAGATCGATAGCCCCCTCCGACAAGAGATAAGCTCCTGCTATAATCACAGAGGCCAGTCCCAGCTTGAGGATAATATGGGAAGCATTAAGGAAGGTACATACGACAAGTTCACCTCGAATCAGGCTCTTCTCATAGGCATGGAGCTTGGCATCGAAACGCTGGGCAAACTCTTCTTCGCCATTGTATGATTTTATCTCCTGTATGTGCTCGATCCCCTCTTGTATGTGCTCGGTGACCTCTCGTTTGATATGGTAGTTCGAGCGGAATGATTGGTCCAGCATCTTTTTGGAACAGATAATAGCCAAGGCCGCTACAGGCACAACCCAAAAGAGAGCCAGCGATAGCTTCCAATTGTAGCAAAAGAGTCCGATACCGATCAAAAAGAGACTGAACAACGATGCAAAGAGCTGAGGGATGCTGTGAGAGAATACCGTCTCCATCACTGTACTATCCTCCATCATGGTGGAAGTCAGGTCGGAAAGATTCTTCTCTCCGAAGAAAGCCAGCGGCAGTTTGCGCAGCTTTTCAGCCAAGGCGATACGGCGGTTCGCACTCTCGGTATAAATCTTGGTGTACAGGCTCGTGTATTGGAAGAGAGCTATGACGAAGAGCACCGCCATAAAAGCCACTCCCATGGCTATATAATACCCAATGCCATGTGTGGCGGATCCTTGCAGATAGTCTTCGAGGAAAAGAAAAGTGAATATGGCAGGCAACATAAATCCGACATTCAAAACCGTAGTCCATGCAATGCCTTTGGCAAGATCCTGTGCACCCTTACGAGAGAGAGCGAATCGGCGTTGGAAATATCGTATCATAGATTTGTTTCGTTTCGATTAGAGGTAATTGTGTGTATTTCTTCTTTCATAATGTCCAGGAAACGGATAGCCGATATTCCTCCCACATGGATTTGTAAAGACCACCTTGTGACAGGAGTTCTTCGTGGGTACCCTGTTCGACGATTCGTCCCTTCTCAATCACAAGGATACGATCCACATGCTGCACACTCGTCAGCCGATGGGCAATCATCAGCACCGTCTTCCCTTTCGTCAGTTCGTGCAAAGCCTGCTGTATCAGCTGCTCATTTTCAGGATCGGCAAAGGCTGTTGCTTCATCAAGCACCACAATAGGAGCATCCTTGAGTATGGCACGAGCCAAAGCTATGCGCTGCTGCTCCCCTCCGGAGAGATACGTGCCTTCGGCCCCTATCTTCGTTTGCAACCCATCGGGCAAACGCTCTATAATCTCACGGCTCTGAGAGAGATCGATGGCACGATACAAAGCCCCCTCGGAAGCATCCGGGGTGCCATAGGTAATATTCTCACGAATGGTCGTTTTGAAGAGTTTGGCATTCTGAAAGACGAAAGAGATCCTGTCCATCAGTTCTTCTTTGGCTATATCCCTTACATCTACTCCACCGATTCGCACACTACCTTCGGTAGCATCCCAAAAGCGGGGGATGAGTCGGGCTATAGTGGTCTTACCTCCTCCGGAAGGTCCGACCAGTGCATAGGTTTGTCCCGAAGGAATGGAGAAACTGACATCGCTGACAGCATCCTGCACTGTACCGGTATAGCGAAAAGTAACATGATCGAAAGAGACCTCATTCGAGACGGGAATTTGCGGCCTTTCGGGCGTGGCAAGAGGTTCTTCTCGTGTCAAATTTTCCAGTCTGGTTATTGTCTCATTCAGTAAAAAGAGGTTCTGATTCAGGTAGGCCATCTTCATGATATTGGTCGTGAAAACGGGTGTAATCAGCAAGTACAGAAACATATCGGCTATTATGTTCGCCGTATTGCCGGTTTGGGCTATAAGCCAAACGGCTACAGGAACGAGGAAAAAAGCAAAGCTATTGGTGAACATGACATAGAAAGCCATCGGTTTCTGCCATCCCAAAGTGTATTCGGTCACCAATTTCTTGTACTCGATGATACTTTGGTAGAAACGCTTGAAGGAATAAACGCTCTGCTGGAAGACCTTTACTACCGGTATGCCACGCACATACTCTACGGCTTCACTCCCCATCTTCTCCTGTGCATCGAGATACCTTCGCTGGAACTTATTTTGCTTCGGATTCAACATAAAAGACATGGCTCCCACGGCAAAAGCAATCGGGAGCAGGCAGGCAATACCCAACCGCCAATCGAACACGAAGATCAGCACCAGCACCCCGACGGGAGCCATCATGCTGCCTATGACATCGGGCAAGATATGAGCTATGAAGGTATGGGTCTGTGAAGAGTCCTCATCGATGACCTTGCGCATCTTTCCGCTCAGGCGTTTGTCGAAGTAACCCAATGGCATACGCACTACACAGCGCATGGCTTCGCGCCGCATATTGATCTCTACTCTGAAAGCGGCAAGATGCGAAAGGGAAAGGGAGAGGAAATAGGCCAAGACACCGAATGCAGCTATGCCGACTGCCCACCAGGCATAGACAAATACCTGATTATCCTCGATGGTGCCCTCTCCTCCAAGGAGCGTGCGCACGATCAGCCAGATCAAGACGAACGGTACCAAGGAGACAAGCCCGTTGAGACCCGAAAGCACTAATGAAACGGGCAAGAGGATGGCTCGGTTGCCCATATAGGCTTTTATTTTTTTGATTGTGTCGTTCATTTGTATTGGTCGTTTCTGTTGTTATTAGAAGCTGTATCGGGCTTTGAACCAGAATTCGGAATTGTCTTTGTAGCGATCGAATATACCGCTGCCCTTGCTGCCGAACCAGTCGTATCCGGCCATCAGATGTATCTGGTCGTTCAGGGCATAGTCGGCAGCAAAACGACTGAACCACCCTTTGCCCGTGAGGTCGTAGTAGGAGAAGTTCGAGAGCTGGAGCGTGCTGCCGAAGAGCTTTTTGGAAACGTTGAGGGTAAGCAGAGCGGAGTGTTGCCTCTGGGAGACGAAATCCTTATACCCGAATATGCTCTCCATAGAAAACTGCCCAGAGATTATCCATTCACCAGGGGCATACCAATCGGCTCCGGCCAGCCAGTTGATCGTTTGGAAACCCTGCTGTTCGGCATGGCTCTTATAGGTGAAGTGCTTGTCGATATTGAACGCAGCTTCTCCCCTCAACACAAACTGCCCGACAGGAACGGAGAGATCGCCACCGACAAACCCCATACGATAATAACGAGGACTGACGACAATCTCCATCGGCGCAATACTCTGTACTTCGATGACGGGCATCTTGTTCCATGTATGCAGAGCAGCCAAAGAGAAGTCGATACCGGAGAGCGTAGCGCTCCATCGTGCACCGTATTCGATATTAGCGACCTTCAAGGCCGGTTTGCCGGCTTCTTCGTCCCAGACGATATTCATCCCCTGTGTAATGGGTGTGTGTGTGAAGATATTCCAAGGATTGCGAGGATCTACCGGCAGGCGGTATCCCTCAAATACGGGCAGCACCACGGCCTCCAGTCTCATAGACTCGTTGAAGACAGAAAAGCGCAAAGCATTGACCGGCATGCGAATATCATCGTAATCCTGTGCCAGAAATTCAGTCATATCCATCGGCGAAATCAGATCCGTGATGCGCACACCATCGGCAGCCCCCCAGATGACAATCTGCCGTCCGAGGCGCAAGCCCCAATGGTCTTCCTGATGTTCGAAGAAGGCCTCACGCAAGCGTAAGCCGGTCTCGTCTTTCAGCAGAGCGTTGTAGGTGGCATTGACCGATACGGCTACTTTCGAATTGCCGAACGATCTCTCCAACTCGCCCCTCACTCTCGTACGCGAACTCATGAAATCGAAGGGAGAAGTACTGCGTACGGCATGGTAGGTGTCCACGAATCCTTTGAACTCGTATCGGGAGCTTCGCTCTTCTTCCTGTCCCCACATCCGAGAAGGGAGGAAGATGAGGATGCTTACCAGCGAAAGCAGGAGGCGTAGCACCGTGTTTGTCTGCGGTTTCATGGTTTAGAGAGAGCCTTTTTCGAGAGAGGTAACGCTAAACTTGGATTCGTCGATCGGGCGGTTGAACTCCGGCGTCCTGATCTCCAGTACAGTCCGATGTCCCGTCTGCACATTGGACATATCCATCTTCTGTGCCAGCCAAAAGCCATCGACCTTCGTGATCTCGAAAAGCTCCAAGAGACGATGCAGCTTGTTCATTTTATCGTAATACTCCACCCTGACGGGTATCAGGCAATCCTGCCTGATCCAAGCGATTTTCTTGGAGAAAACATCGCGCTGATCCTTGGACGTGGACTCCAACTTCCAGCATTTATGCCCGCCGAAAGTCTCTTCGCCGAGGAGCTTGTGCGTATCCTCGTCCACATTGCGGCTGCCCATGTCGTCGTAGGTGAAGTCACTGCCCATGAAGTAGTCCTTCTTGGCAGATGCTCCACTGATGCGACGAGTCTTCTTCATCGCCGGCAGGTAGAGCCATTTGTCATCGTCCTTGCCGATCTGATCATAATCCCATGTGAGGAAACCGGTTCCTTTGACATCGCCCGGATAGAGGAAAAACATGATAGTCTTCCTGTCTTTCTTATCCTTGCCCGTATCGATGGAGTAGGAAATGAGCTTGCGCTCTCGTACGGCACCTCGCTTGTTGATGAGTTTCATCGTGAGTTCGGAGCGGCGCGTGTCACCATCGGGGCGGTCTTTTACGCGCTGTGCTATGTCGCGCCCGGTCTGGGCCGAGATGCTGAAAGAGACCATCGCCGCCATGGCTGTCAGGAGGGAGGTCTTTGCCAATCGTTTCATCGTTTTTTCGTTTTTGTTAGCTGTTCTACTTATTAGTCTTCCCCGACCCTTGCGGTGGGCAAAAATTCATAGGCATTTTACCTTATACGCCTAACCGTTGGTGATATTCGACTGAGGTCCGTGCTCAGTCTCTCCGGATGCCGACACGGCAGAATCTTCTTTCCCGAATATTCGGAATCGTCGGAACAGGAGCGGCGTGATGCAGAGGTCTGCCAAAAGGGCTGTGAACATCCCCGCAACCGATAGAATACCCATATGTACGAAGGAGTGCCCCTTGGAAATGGTGTAAGCGGCAAAGTTGGCCGAGACGATAAGACTGGTGAGCAAAATGGGCGTGCCGACGATCCGGAACGATTTGAGTATGGCTCCGCGATAATCGCGCTGGCGGTCGAACTCCAAGTGTCCGTGGTTGAAGAAGTGGATGGTATCGTCCACAGCCAAACCCAATATCATAGGCATGATCGTAGCAGTCATCATATCCAGCGGATAATCCAGAATGCCCATCAGACCGCCCACCACAATGGCGGGCATGATATTGGGGATAAGACCTATAAGCCCTACACGAATGCTACCGAAGACGATGGACATCAATAGCCCGATCACAAGCAGTGAGATAAGGAAGGAGGCGATCTGTCCGCGCACCACATACTGCATCATCGTGGTGAACTGCGGCAGGCTGCCCACCGGTGTAATCTCTGCTTCGGGGAAAAGCTTACGGGCATAGTCGGTAATGTCCTGCAATTCCCACTCGGCCTCACCCGAATTGTAGGAATTCATCTCCACTTTCAGACGCAGCCGTTTGTATTCGTAGTCTATCCAGTTTTCGGCTTCGCTGCCACCTGCGTTCTCGTAGAGGAGAAGCTGCTGTGCCACCTCTTCCGCATCATCGGGAACGCGATAGTAGACCTCATTCCCATCGTGCAGGGTCTCGTTCAGATCCTTGAGGATATTCAGGATAGAAGTCGTGCGCTTGGTCAGGGGATACGCCTCGGCATGACGAGCGATGCTGTCCAGAGCATGGAGAGCTTCGGGAGTCTTGGCCTTCCCCTCCTCGCCCAAATCGATCATAATGTCGTAGGAGTAAAGAGACCCCAATTCGCTTTCGCTCACGGAGAGGATATTACTAACGTATTCTATCCGTCTTCCCATCGTCCGTTCGATATCGAATGCCGTCTCCATTTTCAGGAATCCGAGGATCATCACCACAGTCATGATGATAAAAGCAGACCAGACGGACTTCTCATGATCCAATACCCAGGCACCGAAGGCTTCGAGCCATCGGTCCAGCCGATGCTTGCCTTCTTTTCCCACGGAGGCTTTAGGCCGGCGGTCTTTACCGAAACTCAAAGTAGTGGGCATCACCGTAATGGCAATCATAAAGGAGAAGAGGACACTGGTAGAAGTAGCGATGCCGATAAAGTGCATCGGTACGACGGGAATAGCCAGGAAAGAAAGAAGGGCGGCAAAGGTGGTGAGGGCACTGAAGAGTACGGGCCACCCTGTCTCTTCGATGGTCTCCACAGCGGCTTCCTTGCGCTTGCCATGTATCATCATCCGCCGTCGGAAATAGGAATGGATATGGATGTTGTATGCCACGGCTACGGCAAAGGCCAAGAGCATCGGTATCATCATCATACCACTGTCGATACCCAAGCGGAGATAACCCGTCAGTCCATAGGCCATGACGATGGAGGACAAGGCCGTGATTACGGGCACTACCACTCCGCATAAAGAACGAGTAGATAATGCGAGCACAATGATAGCCAGCAGAATGGCAATACCCATTACAAGAGGCAACTCTCTATTCACCCAAGCCATCTTCCTATCCGTCAGATAGGGCATACCGGCCCCTTTGGGATGCAGCGCGGCATATTCGGGCTTGCGGATAATGTTTTCCAATTCGCGTCCTACCACCATTTCAGGGGCGATAGCGCCTTTCCCTTTGTTCCATACGGAATCGGCCGGGAAGGGATTCAGCTTGAGGAGAATCCACGTAAGGGTACCGTCCCGGGACACCAGACGGTTGGCTATATATGATTTGAGGAATGCTTTGTGTCGGATCTCCGTCAGTCCGGCAGAGTCGGAAGGAATCTCTTCGGGTACGATCTGCTCGATGGTCATCCCCTCCTCATTCCCGATCATGAACTCGATGTCCGTAAGCGAAGTAATCTTATCGGCATAGGAAATGCTGTCCAGCATCTCGTTGGAAAGACGACGGATCAGCTCCAGATTTTCTTTCGTGAAAGTATTGTCACAGCGGGTCAATACAGCGGCATAGTTATCATTGCCGAAAACGGATTTGAACTCCTCCGTCTTGATGATCATGGGATCGTCTTCGAGGAAATAGTCTTCCCATGAGGATTTGATATTGAGGAAACGCAATCCATTGAATCCGAGAAAGAGAAAGAGGAAAAAACCTCCCAATACAATCCAACGCCTGCGGATAATCCATTCGCCACGATGGCGAAACCACCTGTTAATGCGTTCTATTTTCATTGCTTTGTCTCATTTGTGTTTTTTATGTTCTGTATTATATCTGCATCAGTGCTCGCCAGCCGGCCGTGCCGAAAGCGATATACTCGGACAAGCCTTGGCTGATCTCCTCATAGGTATGGGTCTCGTTCGTTATGATCTCAATAAAGACATTGACCCACCATGTAGCCCCCAATCGAATGAAAAAGGGACTTACCTCGGTATTGGCATGGGGGTATTTCTCCTTGAAGAGCCTTAGATAGTTCTCAGCGGATCGTATTTGCTTGCTGATGACCTGATCCTTGAAGTACTCCAGCGACGAGCCACCGGACTGCAAGAGCAGGAGCTTCAGCTCCGCCCGAAACTGCCGGGCAAACTGCATGAACTCCTTTGTCGTCTCTTCACGGAACTTTTCAGGCATGAGCATATAGACATCCATATTGTGCTCACTGTTGTGATCTTCCATTATCCGTCCGAATTCATCCAAGAGAGGCTGAAGCACAGCCCTGAAGAGGCTGTCCTTGTGTTCGAAGTAGTTGTATATATTGCTCACGGCTACTCCCGATTCGCGAGCGATGGTTCGGAGAGAAGCATCTCGGAATCCATTGACCATGAATTCCTCTCGTGCAGCTCGCAAGATTCTGGCACGGGCATCCGTCTCGTTTTTTGTCCTTGTCAATTCGTTATCGCTATTGGTACATGACAAAGGAACAAAGCCTGAACAGTGTTCACAATCCCGATTTTTAGGTAAAATCGACACAAAAGCGATCAAAATCTAACAACAAATCGGCAAAACGGCTGTCGATACCAATCTGTGTACCAGGCATTTCTTTCAAAAAGGGGCTTTTTCACCGGTAGAATCCTCCTCGAATAAACGCCCCTCATCATACTGCAGAGCAAATGCTTGATCGAAGCGCGAAATCCGTCACCATTTATCCATACAGAACAAATACATAAAAGAGTCATTGGCAAGGGGTACAATGCTCCCCCACGAATCGAACATATATGGAAATGAAGTGTAGCGATGTCTGGCATCCGATGGATTTAGGCGCGAGAATTTTCTCGTTTGCCTCTCCAAAAAACGTGGCGCGGGAAGTTTTTCGTTTTGGCGTGGGAAGTAAAAATTTTACGCGCTGGAACGAAAGAATTCTCGCGCCACTTTTCGGGGAAACACGCGCCACAATCGGAGCATTTTTGGTTCGTATTTGAGAAATAGCCAGCTATAGCGATTGGCCAATCTGAGCCACGGCGTAAGATCGACACCTCCATGATGGGTGCACTCTACCCACATCGCTCGTCTTAGGACGAACTCAGGTTAATAAGCCGGTGGAGATCGATGATAAGGCCTTCATTCCCGATGAAGGCGACAGACCGGGGAGTAAAACCGGAACAAACCGCTCCCGACTGCCAACCCTTTCCGGTACTTGCTTCTGTTTTTCTGTTTGCAGGTTTTTTCCGTACTTTGAACTGTATTTTGGAACAAAATAATATTCCGTTGGCATGCAACTAAAGAATTTTCGTCATAAATATCCTGTCCTCTTTCACCTGCTATTGATGATTTTGGCTTCAGGGCTTATCCTCATGGGTATTATGTTCGGACTGGATATTTACACGAGGCACAACAGTTCTATCGTAATGCCGGAGTTGCGCGGCAAAGATTTGAAAGAGGCTGAGCGTTTGCTCTCGAGCCACGATCTTCGCTACGAACTGGTCGATTCCGTTTATGACAAATCTCTGGCTCCGGGTGTCGTAGTGGAAATGGTTCCACGCAGTGGCAATACGGTCAAGCCCGGGCGTATCATCTTTCTTTCGATCAATGCAAGATCGGCTCGGAAAGGAATCGTACCCGATCTGAAAGACATGTCCAGCCGTCAGGCTCACGCTATTTTGAAAGGATTGGGCTTCGAACAGGTCACGGAGCGGTATATCTCAGGCGATTTTATCAATCTGACGGACGGAGTAGAACTGGCCGATGGCAGGAACGTACTGGCCGGCACCCGTCTGCCGATAACGACTCCGTTGGTACTACGGGTGATTAACGGTTATGCACCGCTTTCTCCGGATTCGTCACTGATCGACGAGCCTATCACCTACAGCTCATCGGCGGACACAGCTTCGGGAAAGGCCGAAGAGGAGAATAGCGAATCGTGGTGGTAACCAAGTACGCCTTATGGAGGAAAAACAGCTGTATCCGATGACCCCCGAGATGGCGGACCTATTCGAAGAAGACGATGCAGAGGACATCTCAGACGGCGGGTTAGATCCGGAAGAGGACAGATACGAACATTTCAGGACTGTAGCGGATCCGGGGCAGACGCTTATTCGTATCGACAAATTCCTCGTCGACAGGATGAACAATGCCACACGCAGCCGTATCCAGCAGGCGGCCGAGGCCGGTGCCATATTCGTCAACGGGCGGCCTGTAAAGAGCAACTACCGGATCAAACCGGGCGACGTGGTCACGCTGGAACTCCTACGGCCGCGACGGGAATTGGAGATCATACCCGAAGAAATCCCACTCGATATAGTGTATGAGGACGATGTATTGCTCGTGATCAATAAGCCTGCCGGATTAGTGGTACACCCCGGCCATGGCAATTATACGGGCACGCTGGTCAATGCACTGGCCTACTACCTCCGAGAGGATCCCGAATACGACCCCATGGATCCAAGTCTGGGACTCGTACACCGTATAGACAAGGACACGAGCGGCCTTCTGGTCGTTGCCAAGAGAGCCGAAGCCAAATCGGATTTGTGCAAGCAATTCTATTATAAGACGACGCATCGCTCCTATCGTGCACTGGTATGGGGGCGTTTCGACTACCCGATCGGGACCATTACCGGCAATATAGGACGCGACCTGAAAGACCGCCTGCAAATGGCTGTATTCCCTCCCAATGGAGATATTGGCAAACCGGCCGTAACGCATTATCAGGTCTTGGAAGAGCTGGCATACGTCAGCTGGATAGAATGCCGTCTGGAGACGGGACGTACTCATCAGATCAGGGCACATATGAAGCACATAGGCCATACGCTGTTTGCTGACGAGCGTTATGGTGGCGATCAAATCCTGAGAGGAAACAATACGGCCAATTACCGCCGATTCGTGCAGAACTGTCTGGCTATCTGCCCGCGACAGGCACTGCATGCCAAGACATTAGGCTTCCGCCATCCTGTAACAGGTGTAGAAATGCTGTTCGACTCCGATCTGCCTGCCGATCTTACTGCTTTGCTTGAGCGTTGGCGTACGTTTATCACCTGCATATCCGCAGGACAGGATTATATCTGAACCGATTCGACTGATCCCCCATTACTAATAGTACAATAGCTTTTCCCCTACATATTAAATAAACAGAATGATGAAAAAACCAATTGTAGCTGTCGTTGCTGGCGGTTATTCGGGCGAACATTCCGTTTCGCTCAAGAGTGCTGCCGGCATTCTTTCCTGGCTTGGAAGCGAGCCTTTCTCCACCTTTCTTGTGCTGATCGAGCGCGATCGCTGGTCGGTGCGGGTATCGGAGCAAAGAGCGGTTCCCTTGGACAAGAATGATTTCAGCTTTGATCTTGACGGCGAACGAGTACGGTTTGACTATGCTTTTATCACCATACACGGGACTCCGGGCGAGAACGGTCTGCTTCAAGGGTATCTCGATATGATCGGCATTCCGTACAATACGGGCGACACGCTTGTCGAATCGCTGACGTTCAACAAATACGTCTGCAATCGTTTTCTCTCCGGCTTCGGTATACGCATTGCCGATTCTGTCCGACTGACTCGGCGGGATCCTCTGCCCGATGTAGCGAGTCTGACAGCACGTATGGGGCTTCCTCTTTTCGTGAAACCCAATGTGGGAGGGTCCAGCATCGCCACTACCAAGGTGGTGGAAGCAGCACAGCTCCATCCGGCAATAGAACAAGCCTTCTCTGAGGGTGAAGAAGTGATGATAGAGCGTCTGATATGCGGTACCGAAGTTACCTGCGGAACATTCCTCAGAGGCAAAGAAGTCGTTTCATTGCCTGTTACGGAAGTTGTCGCACATAATGAGTTTTTCGACTTCGATGCCAAATACAACGGTGCCGTCGAAGAAATCACACCGGCAAGAATCAGTGATGAAGCCACTCAGTTGATACAAACCATGACAGCGCGCATATACGAACTTCTCAACGCTCGGGGCATCATACGCGTGGACTATATCATCGAAGCAGACGGTATCCCTACGCTGCTGGAAGTAAACACGACACCGGGCATGACCCCTACAAGTTTTATTCCCCAGCAGATTCGGGCTGCCGGAATGGATATGAAAGAGGTGCTTTGCACTATCATTCGGGATGGACTGAACGACAGCAGTAACGGACAACTTCACAACCAATAACTATGGATACGACACTATTTGAGGACATCAGGCCATACTGCGATCAGGAGGTACCGGCCGTAATAGAACGTCTGCTGAGCTCGGCCGAATATCGGTATGTGTTCGGCAAAATGATGCCGGACGTAAAGCCGCAGGAGTTCGAACAAATGATGTTGGGCTGCAAATCGGCCGGCGAATTCAAACACATCTTCGGCTATACAGCCGTTAAGGCGGTGGGTGAGAAAACGACCTTCAGCCTCTCGCTGAGTGGCAGGAGTCGTATCCCTGACAATGGAGCCTACGTTTTTATCTCCAACCACCGCGACATCGTATTGGACTCGGCTTTCCTCAACCTGCTGCTTGCTGAGATCAACTACAATATGCCGCAGATAGCCATCGGGGACAATCTGCTCGTGAAGCCTTGGATAGAAGACTTCGTACGGCTCAACGGGAGCTTTATCGTACGCCGTGGGATCAATATGCGCGAGCTGATAGCACAGTCGCAGAGACTATCGGCATACATCCGGCATACGATCACCCATACGAAAGACTCCATCTGGATAGCCCAACGCGAAGGACGGGCCAAAGATGCCGACGATCGCACACAGAGCAGTGTGCTCAAAATGCTTGCCATGAGTGGTGAGGACGGAGGGATCAAGAGTCTGCTCGACCTCAACATCGTGCCGCTCTCTTTGAGCTATGAGTATGATCCCTGCGATTACCTGAAAGCACGCGAAATGCTCTGCAAGCAACGCGATCCGTCATATAAGAAACCCGTCGGGGAGGATCTGCTCAATATGCAGACAGGTATTTTCGGCTACAAAGGACGTGTTCACTTTGCCATAGGTACTCCTCTGAGAGAATTGGCCGAAAGCATCCCAACAGACATACCGCACGCCCGGCAGTTCACAGAAGCAGGAAAACTGATCGATGCAGAAATCCATCGTCGCTACCGTCTCTATCCGGGCAATTATGTAGCATGGGATCTTCTGGACGGATGCGACCACGCCGGTACGCATTATAGCGAGGAAGAAAAAGAAACCTTTGTAAACTATCTGTCTGCACAAATCGCCAAAGTGGAGATGCAGGATAAGGACGAAGAGGAATTGAAACGACTGATCCTGACCATGTATGCCAATCCGGCAAAGGCCTATTATGCCGCTCGTGAGCCACAGAATACATAATTCGAGATCGACACCCTCCTCTCGCCCGAACCCCCGTACTATCATTTTAGCAGGCAGATGGTATCGATTTGGAGTTTATGCTACTTTTGCTTTCTAAAAAAATTGACATTCTCCTTTCTGAGTTGTCAAAAGAAAAAAATATCATTCAGTATGAGAAAGATGTCTACGCCTCCATCGTCTTTCCATACAGATCTAACCATGGGGGCAGAAAAGCAATAAAAAAACAAGACAATGAAAAAAGCATTACTATGCTTAGCGTGCGGTGCCATATGCTTGACTGCGATCACCGGCTGCGCCACTCTTTTCGGCAAACAGACGCATGCAGTGGAAATGGTTTCCAACCCACAGGGTGCCGAAGTTTATGTCAATGGGGACAGGATGGGACAAACGCCTTTGCAGCTCTCGCTCAAGGCTGACAAATCCTACACCGTGGAGTTTCGTATTCCGGGCAAACAACCGATCATACGTGTAATCAACAACCGCGTAGAAGCTAAGTGGGTGGTATTGGATGTACTGGGCGGTCTTCTTCCCGTGGCTATCGATGCCATTACAGGCAACTGGTACGGGCTGGATCAGAATAAGCTGAACGTGGACTTCACCATGCAAGAGCCTACAAAATAAGCAAACGTTTTTTCTATACGAAAAGGGCTGTACAGAGCGAAAAGATTCGCGGTACAGCCCTTCTTTATTTCTGTTCGTGGAGGAGTTGGCGAACGGCAGGAATCCAATCTTCCCCATTATCGGGGCAAAAGGTATGGAAGCCGAGACGCTTACCCATGGCTACGTTGGCCGGTCCATCGTCGATGAAAAGAGTTTCCTCAGGCTTCATACCGCTGTCGGCTATCATTTCGAGGAAAATATCTTCGTTGGGTTTGCACTTGCCCATCCGACAACTGGCATACACCTTATCAAAGAAGCTATCCAACGTTCGTCCCGAGGGGAGAAAACAGGGACTCATAGCCAGATCGAGGACATAAGGATTGGTATTGGAGAGGAGGAAGAGCCGATAATCGGATCGTAGCGAAGCGATATAGTCGAACTTCTCGGCCGAAACTTCCTCAAGGAAGCCCAGAAGGGCGTCGTACACCTCCTGATAAGTCAATTCTTTGCCGATGTGTCGGGAAAGCTCGGCCCGAAATTCCTCCTCACTCTTGCGCCCAGACTCCAAATCGAGGAAGAGCCCCTTTTGCAGATAAGGGTCGAGCATCTCTTCTATGTGTGCTACGCCAATGGCTTTGAATCGTCGGATACATTCTCCGCGGTTGAGATGGATAAGAACTCCGCCGAGATCGAATACGATGTTTCTAATCATAAATGTGCGCTATTATTGAAATGGAGAGGGCGGGCTGACGTTATCGTGTCTGCCCGCCCCCTTCGTTGTATGACGGGAATGTAATTACTTCTTCAGCCAACGATCCAGCCAGCCGAAGAATGTACGATGGAATAGCAGTGCATTCTGCGGTTGGAGTACCCAATGGTTTTCATCCGGATAGATCAGCATCTCGCTCGGGACACCCCGAAGCTGTGCCGCATCGAAAGCAGCCATAGCCTGTGAAGCAAGAATGCGGAAGTCCAGTTCGCCATGGATCATGAGAATGGGCGTATTCCAATTCTGCACAAACTTGTGCGGCGAAGTTGCATAGGTACGCTGAGCCACTACGTTATCTTTCTCCCAGAAAGGACCGCCTATGTCCCAATTAGCAAACCACATCTCTTCCGTCGTGGCGTACTGCATCTCCAGATTGAAGATACCGGCATGAGCGATAAAAGCAGCAAATCGCTTGTCATGATGGCCGGCCAACCAATAGACGGAGAAGCCTCCGTAGCTGGCCCCCACTGCTCCGATACGATCGCCATCGACGTACGGCTCTTTCTTCATTTCATCCACGGCCGTCAGATAGTCACGCATATTCTGGCCACCATAGTCGCCACTGATCTGCTCGTTCCATTTCTGTCCGAATCCAGGTACGCCATGACGGTTGGGAGCAATGACAATGTAACCCTGCTCAGCCATCAGTCGGAGATTCCAACGGAAGGACCAGAACTGGCTAACAGTGTTCTGCGGACCACCCTGACAATAGAGTATAGCAGGATATTTCTTGTTCTTGTCGAAGTTGGGCGGCAGCACTACCCACGTGAGCATATTGCCACCGTCGGTAGTCTTCATCCAGCGTTTTTCGCAGGTGATCGGAATGAGACGATCGAGGATAGCTTTGTTCTCTGCGGTGATCGCCTGTGCCGCGCCGTTCTTCAGATTTACGCAATAGAGATCGTCGGGAAGTTCGAAGGAGTGGCGTTTGGCCAGCATAACGTTGTTCCGCACGGAGAAGTCCGCATAGTCGTGCTGTCCTTGTGTGATCTGACGGATCTTACCGGTTCGGAGCGTAATCTCCCACAGATTGGTCTCCGCCTCCTTACAGGCAAGGAAATAGATACCCTTGCTGTCAGGCGTCCACTGGATCATATCCACATTGTAATCGAATGTGGGGTTTACGTAGTTGCGCTTTCCTGTGGCAAGATCCGCCACGAAAAGACGCTTCAGATCGCTTTCATATCCATCGCGCTCCATACTGATCCATGCGATGCTCTTGCCGTCGGGGCTGAACTTCGGATATGTGTCGTAGCCCATCATCCCCTCGGAAATATTGTGTGTGCGGCCGGAAGCCAGATTGTAGATATATATGTCTGAGTTGGTAGATAGAGAATATGCCATGCCCGTTTTCTTGCGACTGGCGTATGCTATGTTCTGTCCGTCAGGACTCCAACTGAAATCTTCGATACCCGACCATGGCTTCATCGGAGCTTCGTAGGGTTCGCCCTCCATAATGTCCTTGCCGGTAGTAATCATTCCATCCGTCACGTTCGCGATGAAGGGATGCGGTATGGTCTCCACCCATTCGTCCCAATGCTTGTACATCAGATCGGTGATGATACGTCCGGTAGCTTTGTCCAAATCGGGATAAATGTCTTTGGTACGCTTCCCGAATTTGATGTCCTTGGTGAAAAGCACCTGTTTCTCATCCGGAGAAAAAAGAAAACCGGTAATACCTCCTTCGATATTGCTAAGTTGGCGACGTTCTGTACCATCGGCATTCATGACCCAGAGCTGCATGCTGCTGCCCTCGTTGCTCATAAAAGCGATGCGCTTACCGTCGGCCATCCAGACCGGAGCGTATTCGTTGGACTCCGTGTCGGTTATCTGCTTGCGTCCCGAACCATCGAGATTGACAGTAAATAGCTCGCGAGTAGCCTTATTCGTTTTGACATCGGGGAAACTGACGGCATAAACAGCCGTTTTGCCATCGGGCGACAAAGCCATTTCGCTCACTCGCGACAGGGTCATAAATAGCTCCGGCGTCAGATGCTCTCCGGTGCCGGCTCCGGCTGATGGGGTCATAGCAGCCGAACCAATGATGCTTGCGGCCATCATCGAAAAGATTTTTTTGTTCATTGTGGTGATTTATTACTTGTATTACATTTTATTGTGGAACGAAAATACGAAAGAAACTCGTTATCCTCCCTTTTAACGAGAATTTGATCTATGAAGGGAGGCATGTTCGTCGGACAGAGCATACGGCCTGCATGTCGCCATTGATACAATCGCTATCGGTGCGGCAAGCCAATGGCTCAACATGCTACTATCTCTACGATACGGACCAAAAATGTTCTGATCGTGGTGCGTGTTTTCCTGAAAAGACGCGCGAGAAGTTTTTCGTTTTGGCTCCAAAAATTTTCACTTCCCGCACCAAAAGAAAAACTTTCCCGCGCCACGTTTTTTCAAACCACTTCCATCTAATTTTATGAACGATAAATCTTTTTGCCGGCAAGCCTCAGCTCGATCGTTTTTTTACATTCTCGAATAGAGGGAAATAAGAACTGGAACGTATACCGCGCTTTTCTCCTCTTTGGCTACCTCGCCATAGCTCTCCTTCCAAGCCCATCGGGCTGTATGAGAAAAGGGCTGTGCACAAATCCGGTGATTGCTGCACAGCCCCATGGGGGGATAGCCCCTATAGTCGTTTGAGTATGGTCCGATCAACTTTTTCGCGGAGTTGTTTTCCGTTCTCCGGGTACCCTGCCATAGCCGACCAATCGGCGGGAGAAGTAGGCACTGCGACTGAGCTTCTCTATTACGATCCCTCTCGAATTGCGACTGTGCATCATGGTAATATCATCACCATCGACGGATACGACCAAAGCGACATGCCCTACACGGCTGCTGCGCGCATTGCGACCCTTGAAAAAGATGAGGTCGCCCGGCTGCAGATCTTCGCGTCTGATACGGTCCGTGTACAAGCTTTGTGCAGCTGCACTGCGAGGGAGCTTGACATCGAACTTGGAGTAGAGGTAGGATACATAGCCGGAGCAGTCCATCGGCCATGGAGAGGGTCCACGATAGCGGTATGGCTTGCCAAGAAAGGTGCGACCGAGATTGATGAGTTTGTCTATAAAGGGAAATGCAGCCTTGTCCGCTGTTTGAGCTGCGAGGGAGTCTGCCGGGGACTCTCCTCTGAGAATCTTGTTATATAGCTGCAGGATATGTTCGGTACAGAACGGACTCTGCGCCTGAATATGCGAAGGGGAGAAAAAAAGGATGCCGATCAGCGTGAGAAGTGCTATTCGCACTGCGCGCTTTATTGTCATAACTATCTGTTTTTAAGTGACTAAAAGACTTTATTTGCCAAGATTCCGGCAAATCGCTTTCAAACAAAGATATATAAAAAGTAAAAAAAGATTAGCGCCACGCGCCAAAACGCAGTCGTAAAATATCCGCACATCACAGGACTGCAGGGCGAGAGAGGCTATTTCAGAAAAAATTCAGTTTTACCATGTTATATTTGTAAAAGAAGATCAATCGAAACAGGGCTATCCAGATGAAAATCCTCATTATCGAAGACGAACCGGAACTGCGCGAAACGATCCAAAAGTTTCTGCTCGGGGAGAGGTACGTGGTAGAGACAGCTGCAACGATGAACGAAGGCTTGGACAAGGTACTCGTGTACGACTACGACTGTATCCTGCTGGACATCATGCTGCCGGACGGTAATGGGCTTACTCTCTTGAAAGAACTCAAAAAAAGGGGGAAAACGGAGAATCTGATCATTATCTCTGCCAAAGATTCCATCGAAGACAAGGTAGAAGGAATAGATCTGGGAGCCGATGACTACCTGACCAAACCTTTCCACCTCTTAGAGTTGAATGCCAGAATTAAAGGACTTATCCGACGCAAGACAGCTCATGGAGCTATGGAAATCAAACTCGGAAATGTATCTTTGGTACCGGACAAGTTCGAAGTCTTGGTCGATGGCCATCCACTGGAATTGAAACGCAAAGAATACGACATCCTGCACCACCTGATGACCCGCCCTAACCGATTGGTGGACAAAGCGGCTCTGGCCGAGGCTGTCTGGGGAGACTATATAGACCAAGCGGATAATTATGACTTCGTCTATGCTCAAATCAAAAATCTGCGCAAGCAGATGAACGATGCAGGGGCCACTATCGAGATCAAATCTGTATATGGGTTCGGTTATAAACTCATAGAAAGGGACGAAGAGCGTTGAAACTATCTTATCGAATAGTACTGCGTTTGTCTGCTGTCTTCCTCGTGGTATTTACCGCTTGGGTGATAGCTTTCTATTATGTAATCGTCGATGAAATAAACGACGAGACGAATGATTCGTTGGAGAACTACTCCGAACACGTCATCCGCAACATTCTCTCCGACAACCCTCTTCCACCGGCCGAAAACGACCTCAACAACTCCTACTCGATTCGGGAGATTACCCCACAGGAAGCTATGCGCTTCGCTCACGACATTTACTACGATGAGATGGTGTACGTGAAGGCTCGCCGTGAAATGGAGCCCTGCCGTACGATGCATACGGTATTCGGCGACGGCCATGGCAAATACTATGAACTCAAGGTTTCCATGCCAACCATCGAAAAGAGGGATTTGCGCGAAACGCTGTTAGAGTTTATCATTTATCTCTATATCCTTCTTCTGATCGTTACCATCAGCGTCACCATGTGGATCATATCGCGTAGTTTCCGGCCACTGTACCGACTGATCAGCTGGATAGATCGCTTCCGCGTGAACGAATCTGTTCAAGAATTGGTAATGGCAAAAACGGATGTGACCGAATTCCGCAAGCTCAGTGAAGCCATGCTGCGTACTGCTCACCATAATGTGGAGGTTTTCGAGCAGCAGAAAGAATTTATCTCGCATGCCTCACACGAGCTGCAAACGCCTCTGGCCATAAGCCGTAACAAATTGGAAATGCTACTGCAAGATCCTTCTTTGAACGAACAGCAGCTCGAGCAGATTTATAAGGCCATACAGTCTATCAACCATATTGTACAGCTCAATAAAACCCTCCTTCTCTATAGCAAAATCGAAAACCATCAGTTCCCTGAGGTGGAGAGCATAGATGTGAATGAGCTGCTACGCAATTTGGTGGAGGAGTATGAAGCGATTTTTGCCAATCGAGGTATTCGCATCGTGTGGGGCAACAGTGAAGCGATGGTTCTATCGATGAACCCGACCTTGGCCAAAGTCTTGCTAAGCAACCTGCTCAAGAATGCATACCTACACAATCTTGAAAGAGACGGAGAGATCCATATCGATCTTACCTCTAAGCATTGCAGCATAGCGAATACGGGAGTGAAGGACGCTTTGGACGAGACCTTGATATTCGAGCGTTTCTATCACGATATGAAACAGGCTCATTCTTCCGGCTTAGGGCTTCCCATTGCACGCTCTATATGCCAACTGTACGGACTCCGGCTGTCTTATCGCTTCGAGAACGGCAAACACACTTTTTCCATCGACAAGGAAGTATAAGAAGGTGCTTGACGGGCCGGTCAGGAAAAATTTTTCTCAAAATCTTTCGTCATTTCAGTTTCTTTTCAGATTCATATAAGTTCTTTGTTATACACAACCAAGGATAATAAAGAATTTAGAGCAATGAAAAGACTGAAAATTTTTCTTCTAATAATTGTACTGGCTGGAATAAAGGCATTTGCGGCCGGCGATCGTATCATCCCTCTCAATCGCATTCCCCAAAAGGCACAGGCAGTCGTGGCAAAACACTTTGCAAGTGCTAAGGTAGCATACGTAAAGATGGACAACGACTTGTTCAGCAAGACCTATGATGTTGTCTTTGCCGATGGCAATAAAATCGAATTCGACAAAAAAGGAAATTGGAAAGAAATAGACTGCAAGTACTCGCGCGTACCCAGCGATTTGGTCCCTGTCCCGATATTGCGCCATATATCATCTCAGCATCCCGATCTCTATATCGTTCAAATCGATCGGGATAGCAGAGATTATGAAGTGGAACTAAACAACGGCATGGAACTCGTATTCTCTCTCAAAGGGGTTTTCAAGCGGTTTCATGATTGACAAGCATTCTATTCAATAATCAAATCAAAAATTTAGAGAAATGAAAGTATTCAAGTTTTTAGCATCGATGGTGCTGTTTGCAGGCTTATTTGCTGCATGTAACAAGGAAGACAACGATCTCATCAATTCAACTTCGGATGAAGCGGCAGTTTTAGCTACGATGTATCCCAATGCTCAGAATGTAAGATGGGAACAAGAAGGCGAATTTCGTGTGGCAGAATTCATGAACGAAGGCGTTCAGTCTGAAGCGTGGTTCTTGCGAAGAATCTGGCAATACACGGAGACAGACATTCCCTATAGTGCTCTACCTAAAGCAGTCCGAACTGCTTTTGAGGCAAGTGAATATGCCAAGTGGAAGGTAGAAGACGTAGATATGGTGGAGCGCAATGGCACCGAAGTATTCTATGTCATAGAAGTCGAAAAGGGCGAACAGGAGGTTGATCTGTATTATATGCCTAATGGCAAACTGATCAAAACGGTAAAGGCTCCTCATTCCGTATCGCCGAGCCAATATGCCAATCCGACTATTCCGACCGGAGTATTGAACACCATCAAGGCATATATAGCAGCCAATTATCCCAATGCCACCATTCTGGAATATGAAATAGAAGATGGCTACATAGAGGTGGATATTCTGGATGGTACGGTACATCGAGTTCTTATTTTCACGCTTCAGGGCGAGTGGGTAAATAGCCATGTGGATGATGGAGATGACGACTATGACTACGATGATGATGCATACGAAAACAACATTCCTGCCAACATCAAGGCTCTGATCATCAGCTATGTCAATCAGAATTACCCGGGAGCTATCATTCACAGTATCGAGCGTAACTCCAATGGTACTTATGATGTAGAAATTTATTACAACAATAAGGAGTACGACTTGCTGTTCGATGCTCAGGGCAATTTTGTAAGCGGAAACGTCGATGATCAGGATGATGATGACAATATCCCTGCTCATATCAAGGCTAAGATCGTAAATTACATCAAGCAGAACTATCCCGGTGCCTTTATCAAAGACATAGAAAGAATCGTAAATTACATCAAGCAGAACTATCCCGGTGCCTTTATCAAAGACATAGAAAGAAAGTCCAACGGCATGTACAAGGCAGAGATCGTCTACAACAATACTGAGTACGACCTGCTGTTCAATGCTCAGGGTAACTTTGTAAGCGCACACATCGATGGTTATGAGGATGATGATGACAACATTCCTGCTCACATCAAGGCTAAGATCATCAATTACATCAACCAGAACTATCCCGGTGCCATTATTAAGGACATCGAAAGAAAGTCCAATGGCAGATACGAGGCAGAGATTGTCTACAACAACAGGGAGTATGACCTGCTGTTCAACGCACAAGGCAATTTCATCAGTGCGAGTCTGGATGACAAAAAATAAAGTTATATGATCTCTGACGACGCTTCTTTCAGTGGCCGACAGCCCTGAACGAGGTTAGCATAAAGAACAGAGGGTGATCCAAATTATTCTTGGGTCGCCCTCTTCTTTTTGGCAGGATGAGTACACTTGCCGATAGCTTCAGCGCAAAAACAGTGGTCTCTGAAGGCAAAGCATCTTTTTCGTTTGCGTGATAATCTTACCTTTGTGGAGTCATTTTTTCCGGCATTACCGATCGGTTGGCCGGATTTTAATTTCATCAAATCATAGTCAATGGAAGACCCATTCCCTCCGTCGAGCCGTAGAAAGATTAACTGACAGGCATTGCTGTGCTACCCGATAGACGGAGGAGGTACGGCGCAATGCCGTAACACATAAAGAAGAGGAAGTACAGCAATGAGAAAATACCTTTTCGCCGAACAGGGTTTTGTGGAAAAGCCCGATTTCGGAACAGACTGCTGGGTATGTGTCGAAACTCCCGATGCAGAGGATATGAAGTTTCTGATCGACACGCTCAATGTTCCCGAAGATTTTTTGTCCGATATAGCCGATGCTGATGAACGCCCTCGCGTAGAGCATGATGGCGACTGGCATCTGACGATCTTGCGGATTCCGGTCGAAAGTCGCCTGAGCGGTGTACCCTACGTAACCGTACCGATGGGGATAGCTACCCGATCGGATGTAACGGTGAGCGTATGTTACCATCGTGCTCCCATGCTTGCCGACTTTCTGCTTCATACCCGACGCAAACGAATCAAAGTCCTCAACCGGACAGAACTGGTCCTAAGGCTCATCTATTCTTCTGCCGTTTGGTTCCTCAAGTACCTGAAACAGATCAACAATGAGGTGACTATTTCCGAGCGAGAACTCGAACGCAGTATTCGCAATGAAGACCTCATTCACCTGATGATGCTTCAGAAGACTCTCGTATACTTCAGCACTTCCATTCGCGGCAATGAAGCCGTACTCGGCAAAATAAGGACTTCGGGAGAAAATCGGATCGACGAAGAGCTGGTGGAAGATGTACGAATAGAGCTGCGACAGGCCTATAATACGGTGAATATCTATAGCGACATCCTTTCCGGAACGACGGAAGCTCTGAGCGGAGTGATTTCGAATAACCTGAATACAATCATGAAGCGCATGACTACGATTTCCATCGTACTGATGCTTCCTACGCTGATCGCCAGTTTCTATGGGATGAATGTGCCCATTGCCGGCAGTGAGTTTCAGTATTCTTTCTTCATCATTGTGGGCGTGTCCGTCCTGCTTTCGATAATAGCCTTTGTCGTTTTCAGAAAAATAAAATGGTTCTAACAATATGGCGATGCAATTAGAAATTTGTGCCAATTCGGCTGCCAGCTGTCGGCAGGCTGAGTTGGGTGGGGCTACTCGTGTAGAGCTTTGTGCCGGTATTCCTGAGGGCGGTACTACGCCTTCGGCCGGAGAGATGGCCGTAGCTCGCAGTCTGATAGCCATTCCTATCCATGTCATAATACGTCCGCGTGCAGGGGATTTTGTTTACTCTTCGGAGGAAATAGAAGCCATGTGCTACGACATTCGTGTAGCTCGTAGTCTCGGTATGGAAGGCGTTGTCTTTGGATGTCTCACACCGGAGGGGGACTATGATGAGGAAGCAAATTCACGTCTTTTGAAAGAGGCGCAAGGGATGCAGCTCACTTTTCACCGGGCTTTCGATGTCTGTGCTGCTCCGTTTGAGATGCTCGAAAAGCTGATTGCCGCCGGCTTCCACCGTGTACTTACGTCCGGCTGTGCCCCTACGGCATTGGAGGGTAAAGACATGATCGGAGCACTAAACAGACAAGCTGCCGGTCGAATCGGCATCATGGCCGGCTGCGGTATACGATTGGGCAATATAGAAGCGTTGGCTCGCCATACCGGAATCACCCAATTCCACAGCTCCTTGCGCCATGATATTCCGAGTAGCATGCGATTTCGGCGGCCTGAAGTCAGTATGGGCGGTATGGTGAAAATAGATGAATACAGCCGTCCCGAGACATCGGCCGACATGGTTCGTCAGGCAGTGGAGATATTACACGGAATATAAATACCTTATAAAAGAGAAATACCCCCTCTCAAGCCTGTAAAAAGGGTCAAAAAAGAATTCGGACGTCGTTTGCGCTGTGTAAATCAAACCAAAAACGGATTTTGAGCCTGCGCAGTTGGCCAAAGCCTTATCCTTGGGATGTCTCTGCAAGGACAAATGAATACCTTTGCCCCCGATGTTACGAGTATTAGTTCTTGACAACCGCGATTCGTTCGTTTACAATCTGGTACAGCTGCTTCGAGAATCTCCGAACTGTCGGTTCGATGTAGTCCGAGGAGACGCTATCCCTTGGGACAATTTGTCGGATTATCAAGGTATCCTGTTAAGCCCCGGGCCGGGGTTGCCTTCCGAAGCTTGCGGCCAAATGGAGCTGATCCAATCCGCAGCAAGCACCCACTCCATCTTGGGTGTCTGCTTGGGACATCAGGCTCTGGCAGAGTTCTTCGGCGGCCGACTACGGCGAATCGAACATCCTTTCCATGGGCATGACTCTCGAATACGACTGACCGAGCCGGACGAGCCTTTTTGGAAAGGTGTACCGAACAATGCCGTTGTCGGGCGTTATCATAGCTGGGCGGTGCAGGATACCGACTTGCCGGACTGCCTGATCCCCACGGCTTGGAGCGATGATGACGGTGTGCTGATGGCCATGCGCCACAAGCTACTGCCGCACTATGGCGTTCAGTTCCATCCCGAAAGCATTATATCCGATTGTGGAGAACGACTGATCCGGAACTGGCTGGACATAGTGGCAGAAATCCGAAAAACATAATCCTATCACATAATCCGAAAAATGAAGTATTTCCAAGAGGCAGATATTGCCGTGACCGTTTGTGACAAAACGGGCAAAATCATTGATATGAACGAACAGTCCCGTCAGGTAAACCTCAAGCCAGGTCAGGAGCTGATCGGCTCGAATGTATTGGACTGTCATCCCGAACCGGCTCGCTCCATGCTCGAAGAGATGATGCGTCAGGAGCGAAAGCACGTCTATACGATAGAGAAGAATGGGCGAAAGAAGCTGATCTATCAGATCCCCTGGTATGAAAAGGGGGAATATATGGGCTTCTTGGAGCTGTCGATGGTGATCCCTTTCGAAATGGATCACAAGATTCGTACACCGAAGCCGGCAAATGATTGAGATCCCTTATTTATAGAGAGCATTACTCATTTCCGATAAAAGCCAAGAGGGTGTTGCAACTTTTGTCTTGCAACACCCTCTTCATTTCCTATGGATCATGGCCATAGGCCAAACAGATGAGCCACTACTCTTTCACGACTTTCTTTACTACTTCTCCTGCATTGGTTTTCACTCTTAAGAAGTAAATTCCGGCCGGCAGGTGAGACAGGTTGATCACTCTCTCGAGTGCGGGGCCGTTAGGCTTTGAAGCATTAGCTCCTGCATCTTTACCGGAGAAATCGAAAAGCTCAAGAGTTTTGCCATGGACATCGAGAAGTTCAGCCCGATTTACACTCAGGTCGCCACTCTTAATTTTCAATTCGCCGTTCGTCGGATTAGGATAGAGGGCTATACTTTGCGCCAATACTTCTGCTATGCCGGTGTCTTCTGCTGTGCTGAATACAGCCTCAGGGCTTGCCGGCGAAGCAAAATGGGTGGACGTTTCGGCTTTACGCTGCCTGAAAGTGTACGATGTATTTGCCGTCAGGCCTTCAAACGTTGGAGACGCCTGCCATGCCCCTCCGTTGATATTGTATTCGCATCCTGCCAAGGCTGCAAGGGTAATACTGGAAACAGTATTGCTCTCCATGACAGGAGGAGCAGGTGCTGTTTGGTCGGCTTTTACAACCGGTTGCGTATCAGGAGAAGTGATCGTACCCGTACAGTTGGTAGCCGTTACTTGGACATTGATCACCTGATTGATGTCAGCTTCTACCAAAGAATAAGTGGCGGAAACGGCTCCTTCGATATTTGCGGTACCGCGTCTCCATTGATAGCTAAGCTGTCCCAAGTCCGAGACAACCGGTGTAGAGGTCAATCCCGTAGTATTAGCCGTTAATGTCTGTCCGAAGACGGCATTACCTTCGATCTGGACAGTACCGCCCAATACGGGTTTCGGATTATTCTCGAGCACTGTTTTTATCGCGCCATAGGCATTCAATCTTCTGCCCGAAGCCACGAGGCCATTGAGAGAAGAGAGATTGTCCGCACCATCGAGCAAAGATTTTTTCACCATCAAAGCAAATTCGGCGGGGTCTTCCTTGCAAGACTGTATCATCTCCTTAGGCATAGAGGCATACATCAGTGCAATGACGCCTGCCACCTGAGGCGTTGCCATGGACGTGCCGGTCATATACTGATAGGTGTTGTTCGGCGTCGTAGAATAAATAGCTGTACCGGGTGCACCGATATCTATATTATTGATGCCATAGCCCGCGCCCGGATTTTTTATGTCCGCCTGTGTAGTGTTGGTGACGCCGATCAAATAGTTGCTCGGACAGGTGGAAGGAACATCTCCTACGTTGTCCACATTTACATTCATATTGGGGCCGGCTCCGCAACTCAGGATCCCCACCTTGCCCATCTCATCGTACATCGAACACCAGATGGGATAGTTGTTGGGATTGCCATAATCAATACCGAAGGACGAATTGGTAGCTACGACAAAAGCTCCTTTCGCTCCATTCGTTTCGTTGTAAAGTGCCCGCATCTCCATAGCGTAGGAATAGGCTTCTACGACTATCGCTTCAGATCCGGAGCTGCCACGAATGGGCATTACTTTGACATTCCAGTTCACCCCACATACTCCTTTGGCATTATTCCCGACTGCGCCTACTATGCCACTGACGTGAGTCCCATGCGGATCCGAGTTGATATTGCCGTTATGCAAGAACGCATTCCAACCATTGTAATCGTCTTTATAGCCATTACCGTCATCATCTATTCCATTGTTTGGGATTTCGTGAGTGTTTTTGAAAAAACTTAGATCTTCATGGTTCAGGAAAGCTCCGCCGTCGATAACGGCCACCACAATAGCATCGTTCATTGCAGTATTGCCGCCGGTGGAGTACTCGTCCCATGCTTTCGGAAGCGATATTTTGGCCGGCGCCCACTGCTTATTATAATGAGTGTCATTGGGTGTAATGTCTCGCAACGTAACGTTGGTATGGTTGTTTTGGATATGCCTGATATCTCCATTCCGGGAGAGATTGGCCATGATCATAGACCTTTTCTCTACATTGTCCTTGATCTCGAAGAGCCAGATATTCAATCTCTTGGACAAAAGGCGTTTCGGCACGACAGGCTCGTTACAATCGACTGCAAATACTGCGGCATCTACCCCTTGATTCAACCATATTATAAATTCATTTTCCACATAAGAGGCCTGTTTTTCGGCAGGTACATTTCCTGTTTCCCCTTTTGGTTCTTGACCATAGGCGAGCATTGTAAAGAAGAACAATGCCAAAATAATTCTTACTGTTTTAGCTAACTCTTTCATCTTGATTCTTTTTTGATTGTTGTTTTATATATTGGACTACAGCCTTTCAGATCCGGCCGCATCTCTTGCTCGCCAATAAAATCCGTCCTAAATATACAAAACAATCAATCCGACAACAAAAACATATTAACAATTTGCAGGTTTGGCCGGCTGAATAGATAAAACAGAACCACGAGACTTCATAAACATCTCTTGACCCGATACTATCGGGAAACGGCTCCTCAAACGACAGTTAGTATTCAGATACAACTGTATCCATTACGCATGATCAGATATTTACAGGCAGAAACCACGACGAAAATCACAAATAAAATTTGATTGGGATTGAGGGATACCGGCATAAAGGGGAAGGAGTATGATCACGAGTCTATACACCCTTGAGATAGCAAGCATTAAGGTTCGACCGATGTACTTTGGGATAAAAGAAAGTTTGTAACCCAATCTTGCGTATTCAACAAAGACTTCTCCGGAAGGCTTGCCGTGATAGAGATTTTGTAAGGTTTACAAAGGGCAAAACCAAAGTATATAGTTTGGTTTCATCAAAGTATATAGTTTGGTTCGACCAAAGTATATAGTTTAGTTTGACCAAACTATATAGTTTAGTTTGACCAAAGTATATAGTTTAGTTTGACCAAACTATATAGTTTAGTTTGACCAAAGTATATAGTTTGGTTCGGGGGTTGTTTTGCCTCTTTTTTGAAAAATATAACTACCTGTAAATAAGCGCATTGAATTGATACTGCCATTCGTGTGATTAGGGTGCAGATATGATACGGAAGGCTTGGAAATAAAAAAACTGTTCGGGAGCAGCCCCAAACAGTTTTTTATTTTCCATCCTTTCGTTTTCAATGATTCGGAAGCATCCTTTGTACAGGCCTCTCTTCCGAAAAACAGAGCTTCGGGGTCAGCGTTTTTCGACTTTTAGTACGAATCGGCCTACTCTGAGGAGATAGGTACCCACAGGAACTGTGCCGATATGGATACAATCCGTCGTCGCCTGTAGCCGGTGAGATAGGATGACCTTTCCGGCCAAATCGCATAGTCGGGCCGTCTGTCCGACCATTTCCTCCGGTACTTCTATCGTCAGTCCGGATGTCGTGGGATTAGGATAGACTTTGTATGATGCCGCAGAAGGTACTGCGCAGCAGTGACCGGCTTTTACTTTCATCAGTGCACTGACCACACTTTGGGCCTCCAGCATGAAGATATACGGCTCGCTCAGTTCGTGCCCGTTTACGGTTACCCGATCTACCTCGTAGCCGGTATCCGGCAAGGGTACTACTGTGATGGAAGTGCCGTAGCCCAGTTCTTCGCCGCTGCTTATGTTCTGTCCGTTAGCGGTGAGCGAAAGGCTTCCGTTGGCCGGCTGATCGAATGTGACGGTATAGGCTACAGGGGTCATGGAGGCTGCCACGGTCGTATTGTCATCCAAAGAGAAGTATGCTTCGATCGGGATGCTTTCTCCATTGACCGTCAGTTCATTTAGTTGATAATTTTCGTGAGGTTGGACTTTTATTCGCAGGATCGTTCCCTGCCGGAGCGTTGTGTTCGAGGCCACGGGTGTGCCCTCGGGCGTGAATATGCTCAGACTGCCGTTGGCCGGTTGTTCATACTTTAACGTATAGGTGATGTGTTCCGCTTTTTCGGTATAAGCGCGGATATAGAAATTGTAATTTACATCTACGAGATTGACAAGGGATTCGAATGCCTGATCATTATAACCAACCAAATTCCCCTTACCGGCATTGGCCGGCCCATCGTCGCATCCGAGTGGATGGCCGTACTGAGCATCCTCTACTTTGTAACCGATATAGAGATCCTCTCCGAATGGGATTGTGAACGGTTCGTCCAAGACAATACGATTAGGAATACCCGGTTGGAAATTCGCCACAGCCTGCTGCATCAGCAGATGCTTTCGCTCTTTGTCCCTCCAAATACAGAGCGTGTACTTGCCTTGTTCGGCACCGGGAGCAAATTCTATGCTACGGATACTATTGCCTCCCATCAATGAGAGTTCGCTTGGGGCGAAATGATGTGCCGCATACAATACGGCAGAGCCATTGATCCCAACGAAATGCGTGGGCGATGGAGTACCGCTCCACGTAAGGATGTCTTCGGGCAGGAAGGTGTCGTATGGTTCTATGCCTACGAGCATCATGTGCTCGAAGTTGAACCCATCGGGACTGATCTCTTCATCATCGGGGTTAAAAGCACCGAAAGCAAAGAAGCCGTCGCAGTAGCCATCCCATCCCCAGTTGATATGCACCATCCCTGCTTCGTCATTGCCGTCGAGCAGGAAGAAATGTCCTCCGTTGTCGGCACTCTGAGCTAAATAGAGGATCGGGCGAAGAGCCTGCAATTCTTCGTAAATCCGAGACATCCATTCCTCATTGTCGTAAGGGTCCCAATAATCATCCTTGACGATCAGCTCACAATCGTACTGAAAATGCCGGTGAAGAGCTATTTTCACGTCGTCTATATATGCACCGCTTCCATCTAATCCGTAGTCCATCTTCATGGCCAAGCCGCAGGCTCGCATCAGTTCGGCTACAGCGGTGGCTTCCTCCGCGGTGTAAGATAAGGTGTAGTCATCTTTGAGATGGTCATAGTCCAACGTAATATTGGCCAGATTCTCCTCCAAATGCAGGTTTGTGGTGTAGGTGGTGTAAGAGACGCTACCTGTTGCTCTTTTCGGATGCCGGTAGTACTTTACCAGCTGTGCCATAGCTGTAGCTCCGCATCCGGTCCATGTGGGCTGGCCGTCTATTTGCGGTATTGTCTGGTTGTAAGGTTTCCCTTGCCCCCACTTGGTGGTCAGGATCGGGGCTACGGTTTTATAGGTTCCGGGAAGCAACGGAGCCGTTTCGGAGGCATTGGACTTGAGAGTCAGAAGCAATGCTTTCAGGGCAGGAGGCATACGATTATAATCGAATCTGCCGCTCGTACTATATCCTATGACAGGTATATCGGCTCCTTCACTTTTGGAGACGAGCACAAAACCGTTATCCTCTCCTATATTAAATACATGAACACCATATTCCTCAGGCATATCGGTTCGATAGAGTCCGGGCAAAGGCCGGTCACTAAAACGCGAAACAAGAAAATCCCAAGCCAACCGTTCGGCCTTTTGGGGGGAAATTTGTGCATGCGCCAACATGGGAATCAGCCATACAATAAACGAAAGGATAAACCGGAGACACGTCCGATGTCTGTAATAAGCTGTATCGATATTCATATTTTTGAGTATTGAAAAAGGTGGGTTTCATTTAAGCCTTATAAAAGTAAGAAGAATCCAAAATTCGGCAAACGGATCTCAATTTAAGTGGGCAAATTTCGACACCTGTTGGAATCGGGACTATTCGCTTTGCATGTTTTCAAGGACGTATCAAGAGAGTGTAAGGAGGAAAAGTTTCGGTTCGATGCACTTCAGATTATCTTTCAAGATAAACATCTGGCAAACCTCTCCCCAAAGGCAAAAGATATGCGGTACGGTTGTATGAGGAATCGGAGTAAAATTTATATTTTTGCGCGCATATTAAGAACTAAGTAAGAGTTACATGGACAAAGTAAGCTATGCTCTGGGATTGAGCATCGGTAATAATTTTAAGTCTTCGGGCATCGACAGCGTCGTTATGGATGATTTCATGCAAGGTCTGTCTGATGTGCTGGAAGAAAAAGCCCCTCAGCTCTCGTATGACGAGGCCAAGCGCGAAATAGAGGCGTATTTCATGGATTTGCAGCAGAGAGCTGTCAAACTGAACAAAGAGGCCGGCGAAGAGTTTCTCAAGATAAATGCGCACAAGGAAGGCGTAATAACCTTACCGAGTGGCTTGCAATACGAAGTCATTAAGATGGGAGAGGGCCCGAAACCTACCCTTTCGGACACGGTGACCTGTCATTATCATGGTACGCTCATCAACGGTGTCGTCTTCGATAGCTCTATGGACAGGGGAGAACCGGCCAGCTTCCCTCTAAAAGGAGTTATAGCCGGCTGGACGGAGATTCTCCAACTGATGCCGGTAGGATCCAAGTGGAAAGTAACCATACCGAGCGATCTGGCGTATGGAGATCGTGGTGCCGGCGAGCATATCAAACCGGGTAGTACGCTCATTTTTATAATCGAATTATTGGGTATCAACAAATAATCAGAAGACAAATCACTATGAAGAGAGTAATGATCATTGCCGGCTTGGCTTTTTTAGTGGCCGGATTATCTGCCTTTGCAAAAAAACCACCCAAAAAGGGTGAGGTGCAAACCGTGAAGCCTATCGTGACTTCTGCTGACTCTGTGGCATACGCTTTCGGTATAAGCGGTGCAGTAAATTTCAATGACTATACCGGACGGATGCCGGGCGATTCGCTGGATCGTGCGCTGATTCTCCGAGCATTCGAAGAGATACTCACCGGAAAAAGCACAGCGATCTCTCCCCAAGATGCGGACGAAATGATCAAGAAATACTTCAAGGAAGTACAGGACAGACTCAAAGCCGAGAACTTGGCAGCAGGCAGGACCTATCAGGAAGAATACCGCAAGCAGCCGGGCGTTAAGGCTACCGAAAGCGGCTTGTTGTATCGTGTCTTGAAGGAAGGGGAAGGACCTCGTCCGACAGTTCAGGATACGGTCGTTGTTCATTATGTAGGAAAGAACATCGAAGGGAAAGAGTTCGACAGTTCTTATTCTCGCAACGAGCCGGCGAAATTCAGTCTCCTGCAAGTGATCCCGGGATGGACTGAGGGAGTTTGTCTGATGCAAAAGGGTGCCAAGTACGAATTTGTTATCCCGACCGAACTGGGATATGGCGAGCGCAGTATGGGCGAACTTCTCAAGCCGAACTCTACGCTCTTCTTCGAAGTAGAACTACTCGAAATCAAACCTTTCGTAGAGAAGCAGGCAAAACCAGTTCCGGCAAAGCCTGCTCCAAAGAAGAAAAACTAACGACAAAAAAATAAGGTAAACTCCAATGAAAAAAACAATTGCAATTATCGCCTCAGCCCTCTTGGCTTTAGGAGCTGTCGGCTGTAAGAAAAGTGCTGACACTACCGCTGTCAGTGAAAAGGATAGCTTATCCTTGTCCATGGGTATTCTGTATGGACAGGATTTTGCCAATCAGTTCGAGATGTCCCGCTTGCAAGGTCAGCCTATCGACTCAGTAGCCTTCCTGGATGGCTTCAAATATGGTATGGACACTACGCGCTTCTCATACAACCTTGGTGCTATCTATGCTTCCAATATAGCTCGTCAGTTGGCTCATGACACCATAGCGATGGACAAATTCTATGCCGCTATGCGTGCCTCTTTGCTGAAGGATACTATGTCAGTATCCTTGAAACTTGCAGAAGCTCAGGCTTTCATGCAACGCTTCCAAGCCAAGAAACAGCGTGAAAACAATATGAAGCAGTTCGGCAAGAATATAGAAAAGGGTAACGAATACATCGATACCTTTAAGAAAGAAGACGGCGTGACTGTTACGACAAGTGGCCTGGCATACAAAACTCTTCAGGAAGGTACGGGAGCTACTCCCTCTTTGACCGATACCGTACGTGTCAAGTATGTGGGGACTCTGGTCGATGGTAAGGAGTTCGACAAAAACGAAGAAGGAATCGAATTTGCCGTTACCGGTGTGATTAAAGGTTGGACAGAGATGCTCCAACTCATGAAAGTCGGTCAGAAAGTTCGTGTTGTAATCCCACAGGAATTGGCTTATGGAGAGACCGGTAACTATAGCATCGAACCGTTCTCTACCCTGACATTCGAGATGGAACTTATCGGGATCAAGCCCGGCAAAAAGTAAGAGAAAATACGAAAGAATAAACTAAGAATACAAAGAGAGGCGAACAATATGAGTGTCGCCTCTCTTTTATATGATGAGCAGATTCTATTCGAGATCCTCTTTTCCTTTTTGACGGAATCGGAAGAAACGCTTTAGGGAAACTATTCCCACCTTATACAATAAAAACATGATCAGTAAAAAATTCTTTTTCGCCCTGCTTGCGCTCATTGCGTTTAGCGGGCTGAACGCAGCGACAGACACTGAGTTCAAGTACCCGACCGATGCCAATATCATTGGTCACGTCAAAGACAGCAAGACGGGTGAACACCTTGTCGGTATCACTATTGCTATCAAAGGTACTACCTTCGGCACTTCTACAGATGCAACCGGACACTATTATCTTCGCAACCTGCGTCCGGGTGAGATCACTTTGATTATGCGTGGCATGGGCTATAAGAGCCAAGAGCGCGTAGTTCGCGTAGAAAAGGACAAGACTATCGAAGTGAATTTCGAAGCGGAAGAGGATGCCATCAATCTGGACGAAGTCGTGATTTCGGCTAACCGCGAACTGACGCTTCGCCGCCTTGCTCCTACTCTTGTAAATGTACTGAACGAAAAGGTCTTCTCGCAAGTCAATGCTTCTAACCTCGCTCAGGGCTTGTCATTCCAGCCGGGAGTTCGTGTAGAGAACAACTGTCAGAACTGTGGTTTCAATCAGGTTCGTATCAATGGCTTGGATGGTCGTTATGCACAGATCCTCATCGACAGCCGCCCCATTATGAGTGCTCTTGCCGGTGTCTACGGTCTGGAGCAGATCCCTGCCAATATGATCGAACGCGTGGAGGTAGTACGTGGTGGAGGATCGGCCTTGTACGGTTCTTCTGCTATTGCCGGAGTGGTGAATATCATTACCAAGGAACCTTCTCGCAATTCCTTTACTTTCAATGAGTCCCTGAGTTTTACAGACTTCAGTAAGATAGACAACAACACGAACTTCAATGCCTCCATCGTCAGCGATGACAACCGTGCCGGTGCCATGGTATTCGGACAGGCTCGCTATCGCAACCCTTGGGATGCTAACGATGACGGCTATTCTGAATTGGGCAAAATAGATGCTCGCTCGCTGGGAGCCCATTCTTATTTGCGCTTGAGCGACTACAGCAAGCTGACGGGAGAGTTTCACACGATCAATGAATTCCGCCGCGGTGGTGATCGTATCGATTTGCCTCCTCATGTAGTAGGTGTAGCTGAACAGACTGACCATAGCGTATTTAGCGGAAACTTGAAATACGATCTCTTCTCTTCCAACTATAAACACCACTTCCAGGCTTATACCTCCGGACAGATCGTAAATCGCAAGAGCTATTATGGAGGTATCGGAGAGATTGACATCAATGGCCACCCCGGTGGTACGGAAGGCTACCCTATTCCTCAAGACCAGTACGGCAATAATTATGGTGTGACCAAAGGCAAGACATACATGGGCGGTATCCAGTACAGCTACGACTTGGACAAATTCCTCTTCATGCCTTCGCAGCTTTTGTTCGGTGCCGAATATACGCGTGACGAACTCAATGACGTGATGCCCATCCTTTCATGGCAGACCGGCGAGGATGCCAATGGGAATACCATTCCCCTTTATCCAGAATTGGATCAGAACATCAACAACTACAGCCTGTTTGGTCAGAACGAATGGAAAAATGACAAATGGAGCATCTTGCTTGGTGCCCGTCTGGACAAGCATAGCGAAGTTAAGGACATGATCCTCAGCCCGCGTACTACACTGCGTTTCAATGTGAATCCGGACATCAACCTGCGCGCCACCTATGCAAAAGGGTTCCGTGCACCGCAGGTATTCGATGAAGACTTACACGTAGGAGTTGTAGGCGGTGAGGCGCAGAAAGTATTCAACGATCCGAACCTGAAGCCTGAAATTTCTCATGCATTCAGTTTGAGTGCTGATATGTATCATCGTTTCGGTAGCGTCCAGACCAACTTCCTTGTGGAAGGTTTCTATACTCGTTTGCTGGATGTATTCACCAACGAGGAGCAGCCAGATCAACACGATGGCATCAAACGTTACACGCGTATCAACGGTAGTGGAGCCAAAGTATTCGGTCTCAATCTGGAAGGTAAAGTCGCATACAAGTCTTTCCAGCTCCAAGCCGGTCTTACTCTGGCCAGCAACAAATACGATGAAGCACAGGAGTGGGGTCTGAATACGGTGAAAGATACGAACGGAGCTTTCGTTACCGAGGCCAATGCAGATGGACAACAGGAGTACAAGAACGAATCCATGACGGATACGCAGATCACCCGTACCCCCAGCGTATACGGTTACTTCACGCTGGCTTACAACCCCACACACTCATGGAGCGTAGCTCTTACGGGAGCATATACCGGTCAGATGTATGTACCTCACGCCATCGAATATGGGGTGAAGTCAGCCGAACTGGATATTATGCAGAACAACCCTGAGATCACCGACGAAACAGGCATGGCTCCTCGTATTGATGAGCTGAAGAAGACACCCGCATTCTTCGACTTGGGCTTGAAGGTGGGTTATGACTTCCACGTATTCCAGGCTACCGAGGTTCAACTCTATGTAGGTATGAACAATGTCTTCAACTCCTTCCAAAAGGACTTCGATCGCGGTGCTGCACGTGACAGCGGATATATCTATGGTCCTACGCAGCCGCGTACAGGCTATATGGGCTTGGTGGTGAAGTTCTAATCAAATAGCAGGAACTCTTTAACCAAGATATTTCCAAGAGAGAGGCCGAATGGCTCTTCATCCGTTTTGGGTGAGAAGCATTCGGCCTCTTCGTTTTTCCTTCACCATATCCTTTCGTCCTTCAGGTAAGCAATATCAGGGTACATCAGTGTCCGACAAACAGACGCGGAGGCTATATCGACCGAATGTGTCAGATATAGCCTCCGCCATTTAAGAAAAGAATAACGAAAATGTTTGTCTTACGTCTATCGACGAATGAGGATGAGGAGAGGTATCTCTCCTTCTTCTCCATAGAGATAGCACTTGCCGTCTTTCATTTGGAAACGCCTAACCTCGGGAAGACGATCGAACAATGCCCTCTCATAAGCCATATTGTCACAGGCAGCAAGCGTGGACGTAACATCGCTGAGGCGTATCTTTCCTTCGGCTGAATTCAGAGCTTCAATATCCCCTCCATACATATTACAGATGCCTTTGCCCCCGAACCGTTTTTCGGAAAGATTAAAATCCAATGTCATTTTCAAATCTTCAGCCGAAGCATTGTCTTCTGATTCTGAAAGCTTCACCTCCCACTTACCGTCAAGATTCTCCTGATGTTCTTGGGTATTGTTTTTGACGCCACAAGCCGAAAAGATGGCGGCTATGACTAATGCTATAAGATACTGTCCTCTATTCATAATGTTGCTGTTATGGTTTAATCGATGGTTACATGCTCGGCCTCCACTTCTTCCCTGAGGAAAAGAGAAGCCAATTCTCCAAATTTGTCCGGACTCTCCGTCGTATAATAGGACATTTTGCCGTCTTTATCAATGCGTCTGTCCATTTCGGGGTGGCGTCTGAGATAGTCCTTCAAAGAATGCGCCACGAGTTCGCCCTGTGCTATCAACTTGATAGTAGGAGTAAGCAAACGTTTCATCTTGGGACGCAATAGAGGATAGTGTGTACACGCCAATATAATCGTATCGATGGTATCGTCCTTGGCAATGATACTATCCAGATGCTTGCGGATGAAATAGTCAGCCCCCGGGCTATCGCTTTCACCCGTTTCTACGAGTGGCACCCACATCGGACAGGCCTCTTCAGTAACTGATATTTCGGGGAACAACTTCGCTATTTCAAGCTGGTAGCTATGCGAACTGACCGTACCCTGTGTAGCCAAAACTCCTACGTGCTTGGTGCGTGTAATCTCATCTACGGCTTCAACCGTAGGACGAATGATACCGAGCACACGACGAGTGGGATCCTCCATATTGGGCAGATCACGCTGCTGAATGGTTCGCAAGGCTTTGGCTGATGCCGTATTACAAGCGAGAATGACCAGCGGACAGCCGAGTTCGAAGAGCTTCCTCACTGCCTGAAGCGTGAATTTGTAGACCACTTCATAAGAGCGGTTGCCATAGGGAGAGCGGGCATTATCGCCCAAGTAAACAAAGTTATACTCCGGCATGAGTTTGCGGATCTCACTCAGGATGGTAAGTCCTCCATAACCGGAGTCGAATATGCCGATGGATGTGTTCATGTTGATGCTTTTACTGGAGGTAAAGGTACCAATAATTGGGCCACCAGTACATTCCACTCCGTTATTTTTTATCAGAAACGACCAGCGTAACGACACCTCCGTACGGAGTTTGGTGCTCGAAGCAAGTCTCAAGCTCGTATAAGCCCGCATGAACCTGAGCACAGAGAATAGTACCCCCATGCGTGAAGATGGCTAAATGCCCGAACGGCATGGCCGTTACTTCTTCCAGAAAATTGCTTACACGTTCCAGCTGCATGACGAAACTCTCGCCTCCCGTTGCAGGCGTTCGCAAATAATCCGCGTAATAATCTTGAAGACGAGGATCTACTATATTTTCATATCGCTGCATCTCCCACACCCCGAAATTGATCTCCATCAGCCGTTTGTCCTGTATGGCATCCGGATAACCGCAAAAATGTGCCAAACGTGCACAGCGGCTGAGCGGACTCGTATAGACAGCATCGAAGTCCATGCCCGATAGCTGCCGGCGTACGACCTCGGCTTCTTCTTCGAAGGAAGCCCGCAGGGGCACATCGGATTGCCCGTAGCATGTGCCGACAGGAACATCCGGAGTCGTGTGGCGGACGAGAGTAATCTGCATCTTACGATCCTATAATCCTATCCACAATAAGTATCCCTACCCAGAAAGACAGCTCGCACAAGAGGAAAGTAGCTCCGCAGCAATCCCCCGTATAGCCACCTATTTTCCACTTCATCAGGCTGTGCAACAGGAGAAATGCCAAAATCGGAAGCGAAACAGCCGGCCAATAAGAGAGTGGAAGAAAGAGGACTAAGGGCAAAGCTCCGGCAGCCAGTGAGATCATGAAGGTCAAGGCACCCATCGGACTGTATATGGCCTGCACCTTGCTGTCGCCTTCGGAACGCGCATACGGGAGTGTATTGATGAGTTGGGAGGCCACCATTTTGCACAGGGGATCGCCCACAGCCAATGCAAGAAGCGTCAGGCTCGGCGGGAGAGAAGACAGAGAATAGATCCCTATCATGAAGTAAAAGATGAAGGAGAGAATACCATAGGTACCTACATGCGAATCCTTCATAATAGCCAAAATGCGCTCCTTGGTTCGTCCGGCCCCGAATCCATCGATAAAGTCCCCCAGCCCGTCCTCATGGAAAGCCCCGGTCAGGAGAATGCGCGAGAGCAATGCAAAAGAAACGGCAATAACAGCAGGAAGATCAATCAACAGACACAACCAATAGATCAAGGCCATCAGTCCTGCCGTGATCCACCCAACCAGACTCCAATAATCGGTGGCACGCTTAAAGGCCATATTGGGCACGCAGACTACGCGCCATAGCGGCAAACGTGTCAGCAACATGAATGCCGCCAATACGCGCTGGTATGCTTTAGTCTGCTCTTTACCCATACACTTTCAGAAATATTTGGTTACTGCTGCTTGAGCAAATGTATGCATTTCGTTGATCATGCTGACGGCCGATACGATGATAGGATATGAGCATACCGCTCCGGAGCCTTCACCCAAGCGAAGTCCCAAGTTCAGGAGGGGCTTGGCCTGCATATACTTCAGCAAGCGAGCATGCCCGGCTTCATCGCCGCAATGTCCGAATACAGCATAGTCGCGAACTTCGGGATAGAATTGCGATGCCGCGAGGAGACAATTGGTCATGATGAATCCGTCCACGATGATCAGCATCCCTAACTCTGCCGCCTGAAGCATTCCCCCGACGGCCATGAGCATCTCCAGCCCCCCGAAATAAGTGATGATGTCCTCGGCCGATCCATTGCCGGTATAGTTTTCCTTGGCACGTCGCAGGACGTTGTACTTATGTCTGACTCCCTCCGAATCCAATCCGCTGCCGGCACCCACACAATCCTTCAGGTCGATTCCCGTGAAGAAGCTCATCCACATGGAAGAGGTAGAAGTATTGGCCACGCCCATCTCACCGAAGCTCACCACATTGCAGCCTCGGTGGTGACAGTCGCGAACGACTTCCGCTCCGGCTGTCACAGCTTGCTCCATCTCTTCTTCGGTCAGTGCCGCTTCGTACAGGTAGTTCCGCGTACCTTTCCGCACCTTACGATCGATGATATCCAATCCTTGGGGAAAATCGAAGTCAATACCTCCATCCACCAGCACCAGTTCGAATCCATGCTGACGGCACAGGAAGTTGATACCGGCACCGCCACCCAGAAAATTATTGATTACCTGCCAGGTGACTTCCTTGGGGGAGAAGCTGACACCTTGGTCCGCAATGCCATGATCGGCAGCAAAGATTATGTTGTGAGGATTATGAAGCTGCGGAGAGAGGGTTTGCTGTATAAGCCCTATCTGTAGGGCAAGTTCTTCGAGCATCCCCAACGAACCTTTAGGCTTCGCGAGATTGTTGATCCGATCGATCAGGTCTTGGCCAATTGCTTGATCGGGGCGTTTGATATTGAATGTTTTCATCCGGCAGTATCGTTTCCTTTCTTTCTTAAATTATTCTCGGCAGACACAGCTTTTTAGTCTCCTTTGATGACCATGGGAATACCGCTGATCATCAAGACTACACGATCGGCTCGCGCAGCTACATACTGATTGAGCCGTCCCAGCAGATCGGCAAAATGTCTCTGGACAGTATTCTCCGCCACTCCGCCCAGTCCGATCTCGTTGGTAACGAAGATGAACGTACCCGAATACGATGTGAAGGAGTCGAACTCCGCACAGAGAGCCGCATATGCAAGCTCCACATCGGAGTCGTTGTCAAAGAAAAAATTGGTAGCCCACAGCGTCAGACAATCGATCAGGATCACTTCGCCCTGCGGATCGTGGCGGCTCAGCACCTTCTCTTCCTCTATATTGATCCACTCCGAGCCACGTCTCTCACGGTGCACAGCCACTCGCCGAGCGAACTCATCATCCCAAATCCGCGCCGTAGCCAAATAGATAGGATGAGCAGAGAGCGCAAGTGCCATCTGCTCGGAATAGAGACTTTTGCCTGAGCGTTGTCCGCCGGTAATGAGGATGATTCTCCGATCATTTGTCGATTTTTGGCTCATATCTCTGTCCGAAAATAGTTTCGTAATAAGAACAAAAGTAAAGTATATGGTTCAAACTTGCTGACCCAGTCGATTGCCCGATGGATATAGATTGGCGAGACTGACAGGAAAATCGGCGGAGTGCTCTGTGCCAACGCTGGATTTCTGCAATAAGATAGGAAGACACAGATAGACGAATCTTCTAATTCGAAGGAGTCTGGGAAAAATAGATTTACGAACCAAAAATGATGAAATTGTCGTTCCTAAAAACAGAAAAAGTCAGGCGTATTTTTTTTCGTTTTGGTTCGAAAAAAAATAATTTTCCGAACCAAAACAAAAACTTTCTCACGCCACGTTTTGCAGACTGCAAAACGAGAAAATTCCGGAACCACACAACCGAATAGAACTTCCTTCCCCCACACTATTAAGCTACAATTGGTCATCAGAGAGATCCATTACACTTGTGATTGGAATTTGGACACCAAGAAAGAAACTTGAATATCCCCCCTTTCGAACGCTTCTTGCTAAATTTGCCTTAGTGCTGCACTTATAACCGGAATCTGCATATGGATAAAATAGCATACTGCAATATAATTCATCATTCGACGACATCGTCCGAATATATAGAAAGCGATGATGCCAAAGAACAAATCGAAGTTTGGTTTGCTCGCGAACTGCAAACGATATCGGGTTATGCCCGTTGGGAGAATTTTCTCATTGCCATACATCGGGCGGTCACTTCCTGCAAGTCGCAGGGTATCAACGTGGATGACCATTTTCGTGAGGTCACGAAAATGGTCGAATTAGGTAGCGGAGCCAAGCGTGAAATTCCTGACTTTATGCTTACTCGTTATCCTTGCTATCTTATCGCCCAAAACGGAGATCCGAAGAAAGAAGAAATTGCCTTTGCTCAAAGCTATTTTGCCGTACAGACACGGAAAGCGGAGTTAATAGAAGAGCGACTGAACGTACTTTCTGGCTTGGAGACTCGGGATAAATTGAGAGCAGCAGAAAAACAATTGTCACAAAACATTTACGAACGAGGTGTCGATGACAAAGGTTCCGGGCGCATACGCTCCAAAGGCGACACGGCTCTTTTCGGAGGGCATACCACAGAGGATATGAAAAACGGTTGGGCGTGAAATCCAATGGACCATTGGCGGACTTTCTACTCACTCTTACCATTGCGGCCAAGAACCTTGCCACGAAGATGACCAACTACAACGTAGAGAATAAAGACTTGCATGGAGAACCATCCATTACCCGGGAGCACATACAAAATAATCAGAGTGTGCGTGCTATGTTGGGAGATCGTGGCATCAAACGGGAAGAATTGCCGCAGGCCGAGGACATCAAGAAGGTCGAACGCAAGGTTGTCCAAGATGAGAAAAAGATAGAACAAGCCTCGCAAAAACTTCCGAACAGCAAGAAATAAAAAGACGATAAACTAATTGAACTTCATTAGAAAACAAATCTTAATGACCAATCAGGCATAAAAGTGACAAAGGCTCCCCCGGTGGCCATCTTCGTCAATGGATCGAAGTTATAGTCGAGCGAAGCTCGTTGAACAATGTTTCGGGCGGAAAGATTATCTTTGCTCCCATTCTTATAGATACTCTGTTAGCGAAGTTGAAATTTATGAGTCGCAGATTTGCCGAATACGAGAGCTTGGATTTGTCCCGTGTCAATGAGGAGGTGTTGGCCGATTGGATGCAACACCGTCTTTTTGAAGAAAGTTTGAAAAGTCGCGAGGGTGCCCCCTCGTTCGTTTTTTATGAGGGACCTCCCTCTGCCAACGGGATGCCCGGCATCCACCACGTAATGGCTCGTGCCATCAAGGACACTATTTGTCGCTACAAGACGATGAAAGGTTTCCGAGTGGACAGGAAAGCCGGCTGGGATACCCATGGTCTGCCCGTAGAGCTGGGAGTGGAAAAAAGTCTGGGCATAACGAAAGAGGACATCGGCAAATCGATCTCCGTGGAGGAGTACAATGCTGCCTGCCGGCGCGATGTGATGAAGTTCACCAAAGAGTGGGAAGACCTCACGCACAAGATGGGCTACTGGGTAGATATGGAGCACCCCTACATCACGTACGACAACCGCTATATCGAGACGCTTTGGTGGCTACTGGCCGAGCTATACAAGAAAGGCCTGCTCTACAAAGGCTATACGATCCAGCCCTATTCGCCTGCAGCAGGTACCGGTCTGAGCACGCACGAGCTGAATCAGCCGGGTTGCTATCGCGATGTGAAAGATACGACCTGCGTAGCCCAGTTCAAGATCGTGGATCCTAAGCCGGAAATGCAGTTGCACGGCGATGCCTTCTTCCTTGCATGGACCACCACGCCGTGGACACTTCCCTCCAATACAGCCCTTTGCGTGGGACCTGAAATCGAGTACTTGGCTGTACAGACATTCAATCCTTATAACGGTATTCCCATCACAGTCGTATTGGGCAAGCCACTACTCCACACCCTCTTCAACCCGAAGGGCGAATGCGAGGAGATACCCGCTTCTTACGATCCGGCGCAGAAGCTGCTCCCCTACAAGGTGATTGCATCATGGAAAGGGAAGGAGTTGGAAGGTATGCAGTACGAACAGCTGATACCGTGGGTGAATCCGGGCGAAGGTGCTTTCCGGGTGATCACGGGCGATTTCGTGACCACAGAAGACGGTACCGGCATCGTGCACATAGCACCTACGTTCGGTGCGGACGACGACCGCGTGGCCAAGAAAAACGGTGTGCCTCCCTTGATGCTTCGTGACAAAGAGGGGAATATGCGCCCTATGGTGGATCTGGCCGGCCGCTATTTCCCAACGACGGATTTGGATCCTGTCTTTGTAGAGAAGCACATGGATCTGCCTCTCTATGACGTATATGCCGGCCGCTACGTGAAGAATGCGTACGATGCCGGAAAGACCGAGAAAGACGAGACTCTCGACGTCGAACTCTGCGTGATGCTGAAGATGCAGAATCGCGTTTTCCGCATCGAAAAGATGACACACAACTACCCACACTGTTGGAGGACGGACAAGCCCGTTCTTTACTATCCGCTCGATAGCTGGTTTATCCGCACGACAGCCTGCAAAGAGGAGATGATAGCCAACAATGGTAAGATATATTGGAAACCCGAAAGCACCGGCACGGGACGCTTCGGCAAATGGCTGGAGAATCTTCAAGATTGGAACCTTTCTCGCAGTCGCTACTGGGGAACGCCATTGCCCATTTGGCGCACGGAGGATGGTTCCGAAGAGATCTGTATCGGCTCGGTCGAAGAGCTGTACAACGAGATCGAGAAGGCCGTCAAAGCCGGTATGATGGAGCGTAATCCCTGGGCCGGCTTCAAGCCCGGTGTCTACACTGAGGAGAACTATGCCAAGATCGATCTGCACAGGCCTTTCGTGGACGACATCACGCTCTGCTCACCTTCGGGTCAGCCCATGCACCGCGAACTGGATTTGATCGATGTGTGGTTCGACTCAGGGGCTATGCCTTATGCCCAGATGCACTATCCTTTCGAGAATCGCGAGCGAGTGGAGGACGGTTCCGTCTTCCCGGCCGACTTCATAGCCGAAGGGGTAGATCAGACGCGTGGATGGTTCTTCACCCTTCACGCCATAGCCACGATGATATCGGGAACGAGTTCGTTCAAAGCTGTAGTATCCAATGGCTTGGTACTGGACAAGAAAGGCAATAAGATGAGCAAGCGTCTCGGCAATGCCATAGATCCTTTCGAGACCATCAAGAAATACGGGTCCGATCCTCTTCGCTGGTATATGATCACCAATTCTTCACCGTGGGACAATCTCAAATTCGACACGGACGGAGTGGAAGAGGTACGCAGGAAATTCTTCGGCACCTTATATAATACGTATCAGTTCTTTGCCCTTTATGCCAATTTGGACGGCTTTACGGGAACAGAGGAGCATGTACCTTTCAGCAAAAGACCGGAGATAGACCGCTGGATACTTTCCGAACTGAATACATTGATCCACGAGGTGGACGAGCAACTGACCGACTACGAGCCTACGCGTGCCGGTCGTGCTATCAGCGATTTTGTCTCTGAGAATCTGAGCAACTGGTATGTGCGCCTCAGCCGCCGTCGCTTCTGGGCAGGAGATATGACCGAAGATAAGCTCTCAGCCTACCAGACGCTTTATACCTGCTTGCTTACCGTGGCCCGGCTGATGGCTCCGATCAGTCCTTTCTATGCTGACCGACTATACCGAGATCTGACGGGCAAAGACGAAAGCGTGCACTTGGCTCTCTTCCCCCAGCCGGATGAAAGTCAGGTGGACCGCGCACTGGAACAGAGCATGCAGATGGCTCAGCATATTTCGTCAATGGTACTGGCACTTCGCCGCAGAGTGAATCTGAAAGTACGTCAGCCATTGGCTGCACTGATGATACCCGCTATAGACGATGAGCAACGCAGATGTATCGAATCCGTGCAGCCGCTGATCCTTAGTGAAGTGAATGTGAAGGAGCTTCGGTTTGTGGATGACAGCATGGGTATTCTGGTAAAACGAATCAAACCCGACTTCAAGCGACTCGGCCCACGCTACGGCAAAGTAATGAAGGCTTTGGCAGAAGCTGTAACGGCTATGACGCAGGAAGAGATACGCTCTCTCGAGAAGGCCGGCACTTTCCGGATGGAAGTGGCAGGGACTTCGGTAGAGCTTGAATTGGCCGATGTGGAGATCGTCTCGGAAGATATTCCGGGATGGCTCGTAGCCAACGAAGGCAATCTGACCGTAGCCCTCGATATTACAGTGACGGATGAGCTTCGCTCCGAAGGATTGGCTCGCGAACTTGTGAATCGTGTGCAGAATATCCGCAAGCAAAGCGGTTTCGAAGTGTCGGACAAGGTGGATGTCCTCCTCTTGTCTAACGATATTATGGATAAAGTGGTGGCAGAACACCATGACTATATCGCCCAACAAATCCAGGCCGAATCGTTGGAAATCAGCGACGCTGTCAGCGATGGAGCGGAGCTGGATTTCGATGATTTTGTCCTTAGCATACAAGTTGTTAAACATCAGGGATAGAGTTCCGAGGCAGAGATGAATTTTCTATCTGCCGAGAAATCTGTTCCGCTAACGATTATTTAGATACAAATGGTAGAAAAAACACGCTACACCGACGAGGAGTTGGAAGAATTCAAGCAAATAATTCTGGCCAAATTGGATCAGGCTCGCAAGGACTACGAGCAGTTGCGTGCGGGCGTCAGCAATTCAGAGGGTAATGATGTGTCGGATACCTCTCCTACGTTCAAGGTACTGGAGGAGGGTGCAGCCACACTGTCGAAAGAGGAATCCGGACGTTTGGCACAGCGACTGATGAAGTTTATCCAGAACTTGCAGGCTGCTCTGATACGTATCGAGAATAAGACTTACGGTGTTTGCCGCGAAACGGGCAAACTTATTCCCAAAGAACGACTTCGCGCCGTACCTCATGCTACGCTGAGCATAGAGGCCAAAATGAACGAGAAGAAATAGTAGATGGCTTCTTTTCTCTCCCGTCTGTCTCAGGGAAAAGTAGTCGCAGCTCTCATTGTCTTGCTTCTGGTCGTAGATCAGGTGATCAAGATATGGGTGAAGACGACTATGGTACTGGGGCAGTCGCACGTTGTCGCCCCGTGGTTTCAGATTCATTTCGTCGAAAACCCGGGGATGGCTTTCGGAATAGAGTTGGGGAGCAAACTCTTCCTGAGTCTCTTTCGCATCGTTGCCATGGGCTTTTGTATCTATTTATTAGCCAAATTGGTACGAAAGCGAGAGCATACACTCGCATTTCTCTCTTGTTTGTCTCTGATCATCGCCGGCGGTATCGGGAATATTATCGATTCTATTTTCTATGGAGTCATCTTTTCCGACAGCCACGGCCAGATTGCACAGCTATTTCCTTCAGGAGGTGGCTATGAGACGTGGTTTCACGGTCGAGTAGTGGATATGTTTTACTTCCCTTTGATAGAGGGAGTCTTTCCTTCGTGGCTTCCTTTCTGGGGTGGCGAAGATTTTGTCTTTTTCCATCCGGTCTTCAACTTTGCCGATTCCTGCATTTCCGTCGGGTTGATACTGCTGCTGGCGTGTTATCCGCGTACGTTGAGCGTCCTACTCGATGGGAAAAAGACGCGAGCTGACGGTGCCACTGACGATTCCGAGCCAACCAAAAGCGAATGAGACGTTTGCACGTCATATTGATTGTCGGCTTGGCCTCCCTTGCACTACTGGGAGGCTGTAGCCGAAACGACTATAAAAAGATCCCCAAAAAGCGATTGAGAGATCTGATGGTCGAGCTTTATGTGGCTGATGGTTACTTCGCCAATATATATGATCCGACCTTGACCGACAGCGTTCGTGAAGCCGTTTACACCAATCTGTTTGCCAAGTACGGCACCACTCGCAAGGATTACGACAGCACGCTGATATGGTATGGCCGCCATGATTTGGAAGAATATATCACCATCTGCCAAAGCGTTCGGGACGAACTGGAAAAGCAGCGAATCGATCTGGACAAGCAGATTACGATGGAGCGTGAGAAGAAAGGGATGGCTATGCTCGATGGTTCCTTCTACGAGTTGGATTCGATCAATATGCTGGCCGGAGATAGTGCCTGCTTCTACCGACCGGATATACCATTCCTGAACAGGTCTTTCGTCATCACACCAGGTACAGCTTATAACGGAGGCACCCGATTGGAATTTGTTACGAGGCTGAGAGGTCTACAGCTTCGTCCTAATGCAACGATGGAGATGTACCTCCAATTGGTTTGCACCGACAATACCATCCTTACGGTCAGCCGACCTGTGAATCCGGGGATAAACATGCTGACGACTTCGGTGCCGGACTCTGCAAGCGTGAGCCGTGTCTACGGCTATTTGCGAGGTCTCCCCGATTCGACGGGAATCATGTCGTCAAGTCCGTTCGTTATCGACAGTTTTTCCCTTCGCAAGTTCGAACACTAGCTTTCTTTCCTTCTGGCGCAGTTCCTCTGCGCCTGCTTACAATCCGACCAACGGCTTCAGTGAAACCGGAAGCTTCCTGTCCAAGAACTTGGACAGGTAGAGTGGTATGAACAAACCGGCTATGAAACTGACTGCAATGGCTCCATTGATCATCATGGTGTTCAGCTCATAGCGGTCATAAAGGACTATTCTCAATGCGACCAGAACGAACCAGGAAAAAATGAATATGGGATAGCTGTACAACCCTATACCGTGAAGCAATGGAGCGGGCATCACCTTGTCTCCGATTTTTACCGATACACCATAAAGTACAACGATGAAGAGGGTATAATATGTCCAGTTCAACACCCCCAAGAACGACGACTGCTCGGGCATAAAGAAACGAGAGAAAAGTACCACATGGAAGGCGATAAGCAGAATTACCGATACCCATCGGGAAACTATATGATCGGAATAGCGGTATAGCACCATACCCAGGACAAAGTAGTGAAGATTGTTAAGGGCTGCTATAATACAGAAAGGATCATCCTCGAATGCCACAGGGACGTATTCGGTGATTATATACAGAAGGCAGGCGATGAGGTAAGCCCCGAAAATCTTCGGGCCCTCCATCCACTTCCGAGGATAAAAAACAATCAGGCAAAAGAGACTGAACAAGCAGGGCAAAAACCACAGAAAGCGAATAGCATTCGTTGCCGGAAAAAGAAAGCTGCTGACATATCCGGAGAGGGAGGCCTCCATCGGATGGTATGTGTAGGCACTCAGTAGGACTTTAGGCAGGAACGCCACCGTCCCCATGAAGAAGTATGGAAGGAGCAGACGCTTGGCTTTTTTTCTGATCACCTGAAAAGCGGTTTTCCCGACCCTCTTTCTTTCTCCCAAAGCCCACAGAAAACCGGAAATAAAAAAGAAGAGGGGAACTCTCATATAGAAATGCTCTATGTAGAAAGGGAACCACGACGGTAAGTTGTCCAGCTGGCGAGGAGCTGCATGGCACAACACGAGAGAGGTAACAGCTACGAGTTGGAGAAAGAGTATGTCGAGACGATCGGATTTTCTCATAAGGAAGTCAGAAACAGGTAATGGGAAATCTAATCAACAAAGGATATAGGCAATTTCTTTGAAAGCATATGAGGACTTTCGGCCATCGGCACGCACCAATAACAGCTCTCCCGAAGCCAATACATCGGCAATCATGGCATCGAAACGCCCTTCCTTGTCTTGGAAGGGGTGGTACCCTACCCTCCTGTAAAGACACTGCATATAACGAGAGTGAAGCCGGTCGGCAGTATGCTCCTCAATGTGCCTGTAGAGCAAACGCATCTCCTGCATGAAAGAGCGGAATATCTCCATAGGATCTACCGGATGCCCCAGAATGATCCGAACTGATGTAGGATTGGGGAGATAGCTCGGATAGTCGCTTTCGTTGATATTGAGACCGACTCCCAAAATACTGTAGTCGAGACTGCTGCCCGTCAGGCTATGTTCGATCAGTATGCCTGCTATTTTCCTGTCTCCATAGTATATATCGTTCGGCCATTTGATGCTGAGCTTCTCGGCAGAGGGAAGTATGTCGGCGAGTGTATGGAGTGCGGAGAGCGCACACAGTCGGGAGAGATCGAATTGCTGCTGTGCATGGACCATGGTCGGCCTCAGCAGAACGGAAAAGGTCAGGTTCAAGCCCGGAGAAGCGAACCAGTTATTACCCTGCTGTCCTCGTCCCGCAGTCTGATTGTCTGTCATGACCACCGTCCACGCAGGCAGGTCGGGATCCTGCACCAAAAGATCGGACAGATAGGAGTTGGTGCTGGCCGTTTCGGGCAGATGGATCAGATACTCTTCAGACCAGCTGTTCTTCTTGGACTCCATCGAAAGGCGGTTGTGTGCGGATGTATTTGGGCAGTTTGGATACGACCAGAGCATACGAATGCCGGATGAGCCGTGCAATCAGATCGGCAGGGACATCCGAATCCAAAGCTACGCTGTTCCAATGACGTTTGTTCATATGGAAAGCCCCCATGATACCCTCATAGTGCATCCTCAAATGTTCGGACTTATCGGGATCGCATTTGAGCGCGATGATTTTCTTTTCGGAATCAAGGGGTAACAGAGCGAACATTTTGCCGGCTACTTTCATAACCAACGTAACATCATCGAACGGGAAACTCTCCTCCACCTGTGGCAGTGACAAGCATAGCTCTCGAGCTTGCTCTATGTCCATATATTATTTTATTTTTGCTACGTTATGAATTTCGCTCCACTTTTGCTTGGGGCACGGTCTAACAAAAATAATGGAAAAACTCATTTTTGCCACAAACAATCCACATAAGCTCAACGAGATTCGTCATATTCTTGAGGGAAAGGTGGAGATTGTCGGATTGGATGAAATAGGTTGTCGGGAGGATATTCCCGAAACGGCCGACACACTACAGGGAAATGCTTTGCTCAAAGCAGAATTTGTTCACAAACGATATGGTTTACCTTGCTTTGCCGACGATACGGGATTGGAAGTAGAAGCTCTCGACGGAGCACCCGGCGTGCACTCTGCACGGTACGCAGGAGAACCGACCAATGCCGATGCCAATGTAAGGAAACTACTCGAAGCATTGAGCAGTGTACCACATCCCAGAAAAGCATGCTTCCGTACGGTGATCGTCCTGATCGATGATCATGGAAAACACTTTTTCGAAGGTAAGATCGATGGCACCATAGCATCCGAACGCCGAGGATCGGGTGGCTTCGGCTATGACCCCATTTTCATCCCGGAGGGACACACGCTCAGCTTTGCAGAAATGGGAGAAGAAACCAAAAATCAAATCAGCCATCGTGCTTTGGCAGTGGCACAGCTCCGCGACTTTTTATTATGTGCAAAATAAGGTTCAGCTTCTTGCAGGCCCTTTTCGCCTGCTTATTATTCACCTCTTTTTCTCTCCAAGCCCAAGAGGAAGGCATTTGGAATACCCTCTTGGCTATCCACAAGACAGAAAAAGCCGTAGAAACGCCCAAGAAAGTCTTTGCCGTAGCCAACGGAGTACTTTACTCGGTGGGCAAAGAAGCTCCCCATGAGGTAAAGATCTTCGACCGTATCAGCGGACTCAGTGACACATCGGTGAGCAGCATAGCCTACTCCGAGCAGCTGAGATCCTTGGTCATATACTATGCATCGGGCAATATCGACATCATGGACGAAGCAGGCCGTGTGACCAACATACCTGCACTGAAAGACAATATCGATCTGATAGACAAAACGCTCAATCGCCTTTTGATCGTAGGCAACAGGGCTTATTTGGCAGGAGGATTCGGGCTTTCCGTTTTGGATATTGCGGAAGGTCGCATACCAGCTACCTATGCCAAGGGGACGAAGGTGACCGATGTGGCTAAGTTGGACAACGATCGGTTGCTGATGCTGAAAGAAGGACAACTCTTCATCGGAAAAGAGACCGATAACCTGCAAGATCCGGCCGCATGGACAGCCTTGTCTTTGAATTTGCCGATGGCTTCGGTCACCGGTTTGGGCATTGTCGGGGAAGACATCTGTTTCCTGTTTGCCGATGGCCGAGTATATGTCACTGCAAACCAGTCGTTAGAGCCGGAGCTATTGTTCTCCTCCTCTGCCGATTCGCGACTGCATGTGACGGATCGCGGTCTGTTCGTCTCTGCTGAAAATCGGATTTATTTCATAGAAAAAGGTCGTAAAACGACACAATTTCCTATAGCCAACGTCCTGGGTGTCGGTGCCATGGGCGAAAGCAATACGGCATACATAGCATTGGGAGAAGAAGGCTTGGCTTCACTTCTTCTCACAGAAGGAAGCACAGCCGAAGCTATGCCTGTAACATTCGACGGACCGGGGGACAATGACTTCTACGAGATGCGGTTTCGTCATGGACGCCTGTACGCGGCTAGCGGACTATGGGGGACGAACCTGATGGGACATGCCGGTATGGTGAAGTTATACGACGGCAACCGATGGACCAACTTCGACAAGGAGACCGTACAGGAGCAGTTGGGTGGCGGATTCAATTTCAATGATGCCGTCGATATAGCTGTTTCCAGCGGAGATCTTGATCACTTTTTTGTCGGTACATGGGGAAACGGTCTGTTCGAATTCAAGGATGGCAAAGTGATAGCTCGCTATTCGGGAAACGAAACCGCTATCGCAGAATGTAATCCCGGAGATGCCCGTGTGAAAGCGATTGCCTTCGACAACAAGGGCAACCTCTGGGGGACACTCGGTGCCGTAGGCAAGAACATCTTCATGTACGATCCGCAGAGTAGCACGTGGCATTCTTTCAGCTATCCGGATGTAGCCAATTTGGCCTCATTCGGCAATATGATTATCCTTCCCAACGGAGACAAATGGGTAAACATCCTCCACCGCAGTGGCGGATCCACGCGCAAAGGTGTCCTCATCTTCAACGATCGGGGTACGCCGGAAACGACTTCGGACGACAGCCATCTTTACGTCGAGCAGTTTGTCAATCGCCTCGGGGCTGCCATAGGACATAAGACCATCTATGCAATGGCCGTCGATCATAACGGCTCTGTCTGGATGGGATCGGATATAGGTATTTTCGGCATCTACAATGCAGCCGGAGCCTTATCTTCGAATTCTACCCCTATCGCTGTTCGACCAGTCGGAGGAGAAGAACCCAATTTGTACTATGTCCTGGACAAGGTGACGGTGACGGACATCGTCGTGGACAAACTCAATCACAAATGGGTCGCCACCCAAGGGACAGGACTCTATCTCCTTTCGGAAGATTGTAGTAAGATCCTCGCGCAATATACCGTAGAAAACAGTCCTTTGCTTTCTAACAATATCCTCTCTATCGCCCTGAATGACGATAACGGACTGCTGTACATCGGTACGGCGGACGGACTGATGACGTTCCAAACCGGAACAGGAAGCGGATCAGCTTCCGAACTGGACGGCGTCTATGTATACCCCAATCCGCTAAGACCGGAATATCCCGATGGCGTCACCATTGCCGGACTGCAAGCCGGCTGTAGTGTCAAAATCACCGATACCACCGGCAGACTGCTATACCAGACTGAGAGTGTAACTACCGAAGTCAAATGGAATGCTCGAGGTGCTGATGGCAACAGAGTGGCTTCGGGCATATATGCCGTTGCAGTATACGATCCGGCATCGAAGAAGTCCAAGCTGATCCGCTTTGCCGTGATTAGCTAACACACAGCCTTTTTCACTCGCAAACAACATTTTAATCCAAACTAATAGGTAATGAACAAAAAGATTTTTGTTGCATCGCTTGCGTTTGCTGCTTCCGTAGCAGGATCGATGCAGGCTCAGAATGCAAAAGGAGCTCTCACGCCCAAAGTGCTCGAAGAGATCCGCTCATCTTATGCCGGCACACCGGCCGATAGAGCTTTGCGCAATGCGGTCATCGCTAACGGTATGACCTTTACAAACAGTGCCAAGACGGATTTTCCCGATGCTCAGTTTAGCCATCGCGTCCAAAGCAAAGGCATATCCGATCAGCAGCAAAGCGGCCGTTGCTGGCTCTTCACCGGTATGAACGTACTGCGTGCAAGGATGATAACGGACAACAATATGGGTTCTTTCTTCTTCTCCCACAACTATTCGTTCTTTTGGGATCAATTGGAGAAATCCAACCTCTTCTTGCAAGGAATCATCGACACCAGAAACAAACCGATGGACGACAAAATGGTGGAATGGCTCTTCAAAAATCCGATCGGCGACGGCGGACAATACACCGGCGTATCGGAGAATCTGATGAAGTACGGCCTCGTACCTGCCGAAGTGATGCCTGAGACTCGCAATAGCAACAACACTACAGCCCTCAACCGCATCCTCACCAAAGTACTGCGCCAAGGCGGTATTCGCTTGCGTCAGGCAGCCGAAAAGGGAGCCAACGAAGCCAAGCTGGAAGCACAGAAGAAAGACATCCTCAAGCGTGTCTATCGCCTGCTCGTCATGAACCTCGGAGAGCCTCCTACGGAATTTACCTGGAGCATGCGCGATGCATCCGGCAAGGTGATCTCTACACAGAAATATACACCGCAGAGCTTCTTCAAACAGTTTGTGCACGAAGATATGCGCGAGGATTACGTCATGATCATGAACGATCCCAGTCGTCCTTTCTACAAACTCTTTGAGATCGACTATGACCGCCACAACTACGACGGCAAGAACTGGACATACGTGAATGTACCGATGGAAGACCTCAAGCAGATGGCTATCGCATCCATCAAGGACAGCACCATGATGTACTACTCTTGCGATGTTGGTAAGGAGTTGGATCGTACTCGTGGCATACTGGCTATGGACAATAACGACTATGCCTCACTGCTCGGCGAAGAGTTCACGCTCAACAAGAAGGAACGCATACAGACATTCGATAGCGGTTCTACGCATGCCATGACACTTATGGCTGTGGATCTGGATGCAAACGGCAAGCCCACCAAGTGGATGGTAGAGAACAGTTGGGGAGCCAACAACGGTGCACAGGGTCACCTGATCATCACCGACGAATGGTTCGATGCCTATACATTCCGTTTGGTTGTAAACAAGAGGTACGTACCGGCCAAGGTGCTCGACATCCTGAAGACCACGCCCATACGCCTACCCGCATGGGATCCCATGTTTGCCCCCGAGCAATAAGCTCTCCCCCTACAAAAGCATTCTTGTCCTTAGGACAATTAAAACAAATCCCTCAGCAAGGCCGGCCTGCTGAGGGATTTGTTTATCCACTAATATCGCTTAACTTATGCTTGCAACGACCCACTACACGTGGATCTTCTACCTTAGAAAAATAACCTTGTACATCCATAACCCGAAGATAACTCTATTTTGATGCGATTGCCCTGATTTTTTCTCTCAAAGCGAATCGGGGATAAAAAAACTTTGTATTTTTGCCCCAAAGCAAGAAATCAAAAACAATACTATCGAATATGGAAATCAAAAAATCGCCTAAGGCCGACTTGGAAAAAGGAAAAGGCTTAAACTTCCTTTTGGGCCTTGTCGTAGCACTCGCGATCGTGTATGTTGCTTTGGAATATCGTACCTACGATAAGATAGAGACTTATACACGTGATAAAGTGGATATTGCAGACATGGAGGAAACCATCCTGCTGGAAGAAAATGAACCGGAGCCCGAACAACCGGAACCGGAACAGCCACAACAACAGGAAGTGCAGCTGCCTGAAGAATTCAAAGTAGTGGACAATACACAGAAAGTAGAGAAAATTGCTTTGGTTTCTGTCGATGAAAGCAAGCCTTTGCCTCCGCCTACGCAAGTTGCCCCTGTAAAGGTTGAAGAAGAAGAAGACAAAATCCACGAAGTGGTAGAAAGTCCGGCAGAGTTTCCGGGTGGTAGTTCAGCTCTTTATAAATGGCTTGGCAAGAATTTGGTCTATCCCGAGCAGGCTGCCGAAATGGGCGTCCAAGGTAAGGTGATCGTTCGTTTCGTAGTCGAAAAGGATGGTTCTATTAGTCAGGCTACTGTCGTTAAGGGCATCGACCCCGCACTTGACAAGGAAGCCCTTCGCGTGATACAGGCTATGCCCAAGTGGAAGCCCGGTATGCAGCAGGGGCGAGCAGTCCGTATGCGCTGTACCCAGCCCGTCCAATTCAAGCTGCAATAAGCACGCTCCGATCTTTCTGTGCTCAAGCGAAGAAGACGTAAAAGTGGGCTTTTATCCTTGTAGCCAAATCATTTCTTAGAGAATACAAAAGGCTCCCTGTCCTTGCTCTTAGGACAGGAAGTTTTTTTTATTTTTGTTCTCCCATAATCATCCTACTAATTTACAGCACTATGCATACTTTCGAAGACCTGAGAGAAATAATCGAACAGGAGATAGCGTCACAACCCTATGATCAGAGAAAACCCGATGGCCTCTTCCAACCTATATCCTATATTTTGAGGCTCGGAGGCAAGCGAGTCCGCCCTACCCTCGCATGTATCGCCTGCGAGATGTTCGGTGGTGATTATAAGCCTGCCCTCGAAGTGGCCATGGCTATTGAAACTTACCATAACTTCACCTTACTGCATGACGATCTCATGGACAAATCTTCCATGAGAAGAGGCAAAGAAACCGTTCATCATCGGTGGGGGGATAATACAGCTATTCTCTCCGGCGATGCCATGACCATTGCCGCCTACGAGCATTTGGCCAAAGTAGATAGTCGGCTACTGCCTGTCCTTTTGCCCTTGTTCAATCGTATGGCTATGGAGATTTGCCAAGGACAACAGTACGATATGGACTTCGAACGGCGGGACTTTGTAGCCGAGGACGAGTACCTGGAGATGATTCGTTTGAAGACGGCAGTTCTCTTGGCTACAGCTCTCAAGATGGGGGCTATAGCAGGAGGAGCAGATATCGAGAAAGCAGATATTCTCTATCGCTATGGCATACATATCGGCTTGTCTTTCCAATTGGAGGACGACCTCCTCGATGTGTATGGCGATCCCATTATCCTCGGCAAGAAAATCGGCGATGATATAGCTTGTAATAAAAAGACGATGCTTCTGATCAAAACCCTTGAGATGGCTCAGGGAGAGGAGCTGAATCTCCTCAGAGAATCTCTTTTGATGCCGGATGCGCAACGAGAAGAAAAGATCCGGGCCGTGACAGGTATTTATAATCGTTTGGGGATTCGCCCGATCGTGGAAGACCTGATTGATTATCACAACTGTTTGGCCGAAAAAGCTCTTGACGAACTGGGTCTTGATGAGAGCACAACCAAGCCATTGAGAGAACTGATCGGTACCCTCCGTAACAGAAAATCATAAGAAATAGCCCCCTTTGTAACAATACATCGGAGTATGTAAAGAAGATTGCTTCTTATTCGCTCTTGCTCTATGATGCTCATCGATACCCATACGCATGTCTATGAACCCCAGTTCGACGATGATGTCGAGCAAGTAATTCTTGCTGCCAAGGAAGCCGGTCTCATTCATCTCATCATGCCGAATATCGATGTAGAAAGTATCGCGCGTATGCAGGGAGTCCTCTCTCGGCATCCAGGTTATGTATCCGAGGCCATGGGCCTACATCCAACTTCGGTGCGAGATGATTTTCGGGAACAACTCACCCTCATTCGGCGCGAACTGCATACCCGTTCATTTGTAGCTATAGGAGAAATCGGTATCGATTTGTATTGGGATAAGACATTCGAAGCGGAGCAGGTCGAGGCCTTTCTTGCTCAGATGGAGTGGAGTATGGCTTATGACTTGCCTATTATTATACATTCTCGCGAGGCATGGGATGTGGTATTTGCCTGTTTGGACAGATTTCCATCCGATAAGATCCGAGGTGTTTTTCATAGTTTTTCGGGTGATGAAGTCGATCTTCGACGAGCATTGTCATATCCTCATTTCTATATAGGTATCAATGGCACTGTAACATTCAAAAAAAATACACTCCCGGTCTTATTGCCTCAGATACCTCTCGATCGGCTTCTGCTCGAAACGGATTCGCCTTACTTGGCACCCATCCCGAAAAGAGGTCGCCGCAATGAACCTGCTTATTTGGTGCATACAGCTACTTTCATTGCGCATATCCTCGGATTGGATCCGGATATTTTGGCTGAAAAAACGACCCGAAATGCATGTCGTTTTTTCGGGTTTCGGCTTGAAGAGGGAAAAGTTATTCGTCCGATTTAAGTGTTCCGACAGAAAAATGTGCTCGAAAATAGGGATGGAATGATGAAAAAAACATAGTTTTGCGGATGAATCCGATAACTACATTGTAGTGATCGATAATCCTCCCACCCATAATTCGAGGTTATGAGGCTGATGCATAAGGCTATAGCCACGCCCAAGTTCATGGGGAGGGAGTTTTTGCTGGAATGACAAGGAGAGGTGCTCGAGTGGTTGAAGAGGCACGCCTGGAAAGTGTGTAAACGCCGAAAGCGTTTCGCGGGTTCGAATCCCGCTCTCTCCGCACAGAAGATCAATAAGTAACAAACAATAAAAACGAAAAGTACTAATCTAAACAAAGACTCGCGATGAAAAAGTTATTTGCAACAATTGCATGTGTGGCCTTTATGTCAGTAGGCTTCATGACTCAAGCTTTCGCTCAAGATGCAGCAGCTGATTCGGTCACTTCAGCAGCTATAGAGACTGCTGCAGTAGAAGAGGAAGCTCCTGCAGTTGAAACACTCCCTGCAGCTGAAGAAGCTTCTTTCCACCAAGCATTGAAGAAAAAATTTATCGAAGGTGGCCCCGAGTTTATGTCCACTGTAGCAATTGCTCTTATTCTTGGTTTGGCTATTTGCCTTGAGCGTATCATCTATCTGAATTTGGCTGATACCAACAACGAAAAACTGCTTGCTGATATTGACAAAGCTCTTGAGCGCGGTGATGTAGAAGGAGCCAAGACGATTGCTCGTGATACTCGCGGTCCTGTAGCATCAATCGCTTACCAAGGTCTGATGCGTATCGATCAGGGAGTAGATATTGTAGAACGCTCTATCGTTTCTTATGGTGGTGTTCAGAGTGGTTTGCTCGAAAAGAATCTCTCTTGGATTACTCTCTTTATCGCCATGGCTCCTTCACTTGGATTCTTGGGTACGGTAGTAGGTATGGTGATGGCATTCGACAAGATCGAGCGCGTAGGTGATATCAGCCCGACGGTTGTAGCCGGTGGTATGAAAGTGGCTTTGATCACTACTATCGGTGGTCTTATCGTAGCTTTGATCCTTCAAGTATTCTACAACTATATCCTTTCTAAGGTAGAAACTATCCTCAACAAGATGGAAGATGCATCTATCACATTGCTCGACTCCATCATCAAGTACAACGTGAAATTCAAAAAATAATAACAGATATGGCTGTTACTAAAATAAGAAAAGTATCCAGCTGGACTCTCATTTCCATTGTGACCATCAGCGTTATCGTTGTTTTGGCATTCTTCTTCGGAGGAAATCACGTGGAGGGAGAGAGGACGATCTATCACCAGACCGGCATGCTGCTTACTTGGTCATATATTCTATTCGGGGCTGCCGTATTGGCCACTTTGTTCTTTTCCTTTGGCTCTTTTGCCAAGGGCTTCAAGAACAACCCCAAGAGAGCTATGATGTCACTTGCATCTTTCATTCTCTTGGTTGTCGTGTTGCTTATCGGCTATGCAGCGGGTAGTACTGAGGCTATGACCAGCCTCAATGCAGATTCTGCCCAATACAACACACCGGGTTGGTTGAAGGTTACGGATATGTGGCTTTACACCATCTACACCTTAGGTATTCTTGTAATTTTGGCAACAATTTGGGGTGCAGCCCGCAAGTCACTGAAGCGTTGATCGTGTAATCAATTATAAAAGAAAACAGAAAGCACTATGGCAAGAAAGAAAAGAAAAACGCCCGGCATTAACGGATCATCATCGGCCGATATCGCTTTTATGTTGCTTATCTTCTTTTTGATTACCACATCAATGGATACGGATATGGGGCTTACTCGTCGTTTGCCACCGCTCTCTCCCAACAAAGAAAAACAACCCGACATCGAGATCAATGACCGCAATATCATGCGTATATTGGTCAATAAGAATGACGAGATCATATTGTTGAAAAAGGGAGCTACGGGATCACAGGATCAGATTATCCCCGTAAAGCTGAATGATTTAAGACGGATTACCAAAGAGTTCATTGCCAACCCTTCTAACCGTGCCGATCTTCCTGAAAAGGAAATGCGCGAAGTGACAGGACTTGGAACAATGGAGCTGGTTACTTCATCTTATGCTATTTCAATCAAAAACCAGATTGAAACTAGCTATCAGATGTACATCAGTGTACAAAACGAACTCATTGCTGCATATAATGAGGTATGGGACGAATTTGCGCAGAAGCATTTCCGCAAGCCATACAAGGAGCTTACTCCTTCCAAGCAGAAAGCTGTTTTAGAAGCATATCCGTTGCACATTTCAGAAATGCCGTTGTCTAATCTCAAGTAAAGAATAAGGAACAAAATGGGAAAGTTTAATAAGTCCGGCGGGCGCGAGATGCCCGAACTCAATACCTCGTCACTACCTGACTTGGTGTTCGCGTTCCTCTTCTTTATCATGATGGTAACGACGATTCGTGAGGTGACGCCCAAGGTGTCGTACAGCAACCTCCCCAAAGCGACTGAATTGACAAAGCTCGAAGAAAAGTCATTGGTTACATTCGTATATATCGGTAAACCTAATGAGGCCTATCAGGCTATGTACGGAACCAAGCCTTGTATTCAGCTGAATGATCAGATTACGCAGGATCCAGGTGCTGTGTACACATACGTTAAGCAAGAGGAAAGCAAGATTAAAGATGAGCGCAAGAAACTTATGACGATATCCATCAAGGGAGACAGAGATACCAAGATGCATATCTTCGAACAAGTAAAATATGAGCTTCGCCGCGCTGATGCTTTGAATATCAACTATTCGGCTCGTAAGGATACCAAATAGGACCTTCGTAGAAGAATAAACACCTTTATAAAAAGGCTGTGTCATGTGAGGAAACTTACGACACAGCCTTTTTCTTTACCTCTCTGTCATAAAGTTTCTTAGCAAGTGTAAGAATGTTTTTCAGACTCTGGCGAACAAAAAAATACACGAAAACGGGTTTTTTGTGCAAAAATCAGCCCGAAAATTTGTTGTGTAACGCAAAAGCGGATAACTTTGGCACAGAAAAAGGCTTATGACAGATATCCATCCGCCCCTCCTCCTCATCGATACCTCCACGCGTGTTTGCTCAGTGGCGGTCGCTGCCACAGGTGCTATCATCTCACAACGGGTTAGCCATGTGGGGAATGCGCACGCTGCTAATATCGGTGTATTCGTACAGGAGGTTTTGACAGAGGCAGCAGGCTTAGGTGTAAAGCCTTCCATAGTGGCCCTAAGTTCGGGCCCGGGATCCTACACCGGCCTACGCATAGGATCGTCCATTGCCAAGGGAATATGCTTCGGCATGGGAATACCCCTCGTCTCTGTTCCTACTCTGGAGTTGATAGCAGAGGCTGCGCGCCCAGTATCTCAATCCGATTGGTTGATTTGCCCAATGATCGATGCCAGACGCATGGAGGTTTACACGGCTCTTTTCGACTCGAGTGGCAAAGCACTTACCGATACCCAGCCTCTGGTGATAGATAAAAACTCTTTTTCCCAAGAACTCCAACAGCGCAATATCCTATTCGTCGGAGATGGAGCAGAAAAGTGTCGTCCTATTCTTTCACATCCTAACGCTCATTTCACGGAAGAGGTCATCCATCCTCTCGCCTCACATATGCTTCGTCCGGCATTATTACGTATCGGGGCATCGGCTTATGAGGATGTAGCCTATTGGCAGCCCTTCTACTTGAAAGAGTTTGTGGCCACCGTAGCTAAAAACAAAGTAATCCCGACTACTGAAACATTATAAAGCCTATCAAGAAAGATCATACAGAATAGCGAAAGGCTACAATCAAACTAGATAATACTCAAACTCAAAACGAAAATAAACACTCATGAAGATTATCGTTCTTGCTAAACAGGTGCCTGATACCCGTAATGTGGGTAAGGATGCCATGAAAGCCGACGGTACCGTAAATCGTTCCGTCTTGCCGGCTATCTTCAATCCCGAAGACCTCAATGCTTTGGAACAGGCTCTGCGTGTCAAGGAAGCCATGCCTGGTACGACCGTTCATATTCTCACGATGGGACCTCCTCGTGCAGCAGACATCATACGCGAAGCCATGTATCGTGGTACCGATGGTGGCTACTTGCTTACAGACAGAGCTTTTGCCGGTGCCGATACTTTGGCTACCAGCTATGCCCTTGCTACAGCTATTCGCCATATCGGATCACCCGATCTGATCATCTCCGGCCGTCAGGCTATCGATGGCGATACAGCCCAAGTGGGACCACAGGTGGCAGAGAAGCTCGGACTTCCGCAAGTGACCTATGCTGAAGATATTCTGAAAGTAGACGCCAAGAGCATCGAAATCAAGCGCCGTCTTGAGCGTGGTGTAGAGACCGTTGTCGCTTCAATGCCTTTGGTCGTAACGGTAAACGGCTCCTCAGCTCCGTGTCGTCCGCGCAATGCCAAGTTGCTCCAACGATATAAATATGCGCGTACAGCCTCCGAATCCAAAGATGCGACAGAGGAAATCAAAGCTCTCTTAGACAAACGTGCAGGCTTGCATATTGTAGAGTTGAGTGCAGCGGAAGTAGGGGCAGACCTTTCTCAATGCGGTCTGTCAGGTTCGCCCACGAAGGTGAAACATATTGAGAGTGTTGTGTTCCAAGCCAAAGAGGCCAAACGAATGCTCCCCGAAGATGGAGAGATCGAGGCCCTGATGCAGGAACTTATTGCTAATCATACAATCGGATAAGATAGATCATGAACAATCTTTTTGTATATCTCGAAATAGAGGCAGGCATCGTTCAAGACGTAAGCCTCGAATTGCTGACCAAAGGCCGCTCATTGGCTTCTACCTTAGGCCGCCAACTGGAAGCCATTGCTATCGGCCAGTGTGTCGATGGCGTTGCCGAACAGGTATTTCCTTACGGAGTGGACAAACTGCATGTGTTCGAAGATGATCGTTTGGAACATTATATGACACTCCCTTTTACTTCTATCGTAACGAAGTTCTTCGAAGAGGAAAAACCTCAAATCGCTTTGATGGGTGCCACTTCCGTTGGACGTGACCTCGGACCCCGTGTTTCATCTGCGTTGGGTAGCGGTCTGACAGCCGACTGTACCTCCCTTGAAATAGGCGATCACGAAGACAAGAAAGAAGGAAAGGTCTACAAAAACCTGCTCTATCAAATCCGTCCCGCATTCGGTGGAAATATCGTAGCCACTATCATCAATCCCGATTGCCGTCCTCAGATGGCTACGGTACGGGAAGGTGTAATGAAGAAAGAAATTCTTTCGGCAGACTACAAAGGCGAAGTTGTTCGCCATTCTGTAGCTGATTATGTCAAAGCCGAAGACTTCGCTGTAAGCATCATCGAGCGTCATATAGAAGCAAGCAAATCCAACCTCAAGGCTTCACCCATTGTCGTTGCCGGTGGTTACGGAGTGGGAAGCAAAGAAAACTTTGCTCTTTTACAGGATCTGGCAGCCGTTTTAGGAGGTGAAGTAGGAGCCTCACGTGCAGCTGTAGATGCCGGTTTTGCCGATCATGACATGCAAATCGGACAAACGGGTATTACCGTACGTCCCAAACTCTATATCGCTTGCGGCATCAGTGGACAGATCCAGCACATCGCCGGTATGCAGGAAAGTTCTATCATCATTGCGATCAACAATGACCCCAATGCTCCTATCAACGCTATTGCCGACTACGTGATTACGGGAAGCATCGAAGAAGTGATTCCCAAAATGATTACTTATTACAAGAAGAACAGCAAGTAACAGAGAAGATTATGGCTAATTATTATACAGACACCCCGCAGCTCAGGTACCACCTGAATCACCCGCTGATGCGTCGCATCGTGGAGTTGAAAGAGAGAGGCTATACGCAGAAAGAAGAGTTCGACTACGCTCCGCTCAATTTCGAAGATGCCATGGACAGCTACGAGCAGGTGCTCGAAATCGTTGGCGAGATATGTGGCGATATCATCGCGCCCAACGCTGAAAGCGTAGATCGCGAAGGCCCTACGCTCCATGATGGCCGCGTTACATATGCAGCCGGCACAAAGCAGAATCTCAAGGCCATCACAGATGCGGGCCTCATGGGTATCTCCATGCCTCGCCGTTATGGCGGTCTCAATTTCCCCATCACCCCTTATATCATGGCTGCAGACATCGTATCACGTGCCGACGCAGGCTTTGAAAATATCTGGGGATTGCAGGACTGTGCTGAGACACTCTACGAATTCGGCAATGAAGATCAGCGCAAGCGTTTCATTCCTCGTGTTTGTGCCGGTGAGACCATGTCAATGGACCTGACCGAGCCGGATGCCGGATCCGACCTGCAAGCCGTCATGCTGAAAGCCACCTATTCCGAAGCAGACGGATGCTGGTATCTGAATGGGGTAAAGCGCTTCATCACAAATGGCGACTCACATATCCACCTCGTATTGGCACGAAGCGAAGACGGTACCACTGACGCCCGTGGTCTCTCTATGTTCATTTATGATCATCGTGATGGCGGAGTGACGGTACGTCGTACGGAAAACAAAATGGGTATTAAAGGTGCTCCTACTTGCGAGCTGGTCTTCAAGAATGCCAAGGCAGAACTTTGCGGAGACCGTAAGATGGGGCTAATCAAGTACGTAATGGCTTTGATGAATGGTGCCCGTCTGGGTATCATGGCACAGTCGGTAGGCCTGTCGGAAGCAGCTTTCCGTGAAGCTCACTCCTATGCTCTCGATCGTAAGCAATTCGGTAAGCCTATTATTGCTTTTGCTCCCGTTTATGAGATGCTCTCTCTCATTCGCGCCAAGGCAGATGCTTCGCGTGCCATGCTGTACGAAACCAGTCGCTTTGTCGATATGTACAAGGTGCTGGAAGACATCAGCCGCGAGCGCAAATTGACACCCGAAGAGCGTACGGAAATGAAGCATTTCAGCCGTTTGGCTGATGCCTATACCCCTATGGGAAAGGGAATGACCTCTGAGTTTGCCAATCAGAATGTCTATGACTGTGTTCAGATCCATGGCGGTAGCGGCTTCATGAAGGACTACACCTGCGAGCGTCTCTACCGCGATGTACGTATCACGAACATCTACGAAGGTACCACACAGTTGCAGGTTGTAGCAGCTATTCGCCATATTACGACAGGCACTTACATCGCTCGTATCCGTGAAGAGTACCAGCAGACAGAGGTTAAGCCCGAATTGCAACCGATGAAAGAAGCTCTGGCTCGTATGACCGACCGTGCCGAAGCACTGATAGCATTCGTAACAGAACAGAAAGATCAGGAGCTGCTCGATTTCCAGGCACGTCGGCTTGTAGAGATGACTGCCCACGCAGTCTTCGGTCATCTGCTGATGTTGGCTGCCAATGACGATGATTCATTCCGTCAGTCAGCAGAGGTATATCTTCGTTATGGTCAGGCTGAGCAAGAGAAGATCGATAGCTACGTGCGCGCTTTCCGTCCGGAAGAACTCACGTTCTATAGCCGTTGCTCTCGTCCCGAATAATCAGAAACACAATATACTGAGCCTAAAGAGGCTGCCCCCTAACTCTATGGGGACAGCCTCTTTTGTTTATACTCCGAGGATTTTGAGTATAAAAGGATCCTTCATACAGTTTCCTCTCTCCTATACAGAGACTCTCGCACGGTATTCCCCCGACGAGACCTTTGCAAAACACTGTAATTTGAATCTCGATCCAAACCTATCCCTGTATCAACTTTTTCAGTACACGTCACGACGATTTACCGCCCCGAAAAACGTGGGGCGTAAAAGTTTTTCTTTTGGTTCGGGAGAAAAAAAAATATCGAGCCAGAACGAAAAAGTTCTCACTCCACTTTTCACAAAAACACGAACCACAATCGCAGCTTTTATCGTTCCAAAATTCCTGAAAGCAACCTTACGGAAAGAGACGAACAGTGGGCTTATTATTCGTATTTTCGTGCATGAATTTCGTGTGCTCTGTCGGGACATGATCCGAGGGATAGACCGCAGACCCTTAATTGGACAAAGGAAGTAGCAATAGGAATAGGAAAAGAAAGATGAAAGAAGAGCTGCAGCATTTGCCTCAGGACGAAGATCTCCACCCGTTCCTCCCTGACGATACGGAGGGAACATCCGAACGTTATTGGCAAGGGGAGGTATACGACCATGAGTGTAGCTACGAAATCCAAGAAGGCGACGATGAAGTTCTCCTTCCTCCGATGCCGGAGGATCTTTCTAATGAGACCGATATACCATCCCTACATACACCGGAGGCGATCCTACAGCACTATTGGGGCTATGCTTCGTTCAGACCGATGCAGCTCCCGATCATCGAATCCGTTCTGGCAGGGCAAGACACTCTGGGACTACTACCCACGGGGGGCGGCAAGAGCATTACGTTTCAGGTACCCGGGCTGCTACTGCCGGGGCTGGCTCTCGTGGTAACTCCTCTGATCGCACTGATGTGGGATCAGGTCATGGGACTGCGCCAAAAGGGTATCAAGGCAGCGGCCGTGCATGCAGGAATGACACGGGAGAAGATCATCACTACGCTCGACAATTGTATTTATGGTCGCTACAAGTTCCTATACGTATCACCCGAACGTCTGAGCTCGGATCTTTTCCTCAGTCGACTGCATGCTCTCAGAGTGAGTCTGCTGGTTGTAGATGAATGCCACTGCATATCACAGTGGGGATACGACTTCCGTCCGGCTTACCTCACGATAGCGGATATCAGGACGGCTTTGCCGGAAGTTCCCGTTTTGGCACTGACTGCCACAGCGACACTGCCGGTGATCGAGGATATACAGCGCATCCTTCAATTTCCGGAGTCGAATGTGCTGAGGAAAAGTTTTTTCCGTCCCAACCTCTCATACTCCATCCGCAGGACAGCCGACAAAGAGACAATGCTCCTCCATATCCTGAGCCGCGTGGACGGTTCGGCTATTGTCTACTGTCGGAATCGCGACAAAACGCGCGATTTAGCTCGCTTCCTCTGTGAAAACGGATTTTCGGCTGACTTCTATCACGCCGGTCTGAACCACGTAACACGAGAGATCCGGCAAAAGAGTTGGATGGAGGGAGAAACGCGCATCATCGTCTGCACGAATGCTTTCGGGATGGGTATAGACAAGCCCGATGTCAGATTGGTAGTTCACACAGAGATGCCTTCTTCTCTCGAAGAGTATTTCCAAGAGGCAGGCCGAGCCGGTCGCGATGGGGAGAGGGCTTATGCCGTGTTATTGGCCGGGGATGACGATTTGTTCAACCTGAAAAGACGAGTGAGCAACGAGTTTCCTCCGAGGGAATATATCTCCACTGTGTATAATCGGATTTGCAACTATCTGCATGTGGGAGAAGGGGAAGGCTTCGAGCGGTCTTTCGACTTCGACATCGATGCTTTTTGTAGGAATTTCAAGATGTTTCCGACACAGGTTTTGGCTGCGATTCGTATCCTCGATGTAGCCGGAATTTGGGAATATAAGGAGGAAAAATCGCGCTCACGCCTGACCATGCAGGTTCGGCGCGATGAACTGTACCGAATGAGAAGCGAACAGGTGTCGGACAGCATACTGGCAGCCCTGATGAGGACATACGACGGGCTGTTTGCAGATTATGTTTCCATAGTGGAAAGCGAATTGGCCGAGAAGACTGGGCTTAGTGTGGATCAGGTCTACCAGCAACTCCTCATTCTGAACAAAGCCGGTATAGTGAACTATATTCCACAGAAGAATCTGCCACGGATTTATTTCCTCACAAGACGTGAGGATGCAGAATTGCTTCGAATACCTCGTTCGGCTTACGAAGAGCGTCGCGATCGGCTCAAAGCGCGGATCGATCAATCGCTCCGCTACATAGAGGAAGAAAACACTTGCCGCAGCCGAATGCTTTTGGCCTACTTCGGAGAGGAGCAATCTCACAACTGCAAGCTATGCGACGTATGTCTAAGGAGGAAAGAGGGGGAACTACACCACCACGAAGTGGACGACTTACTACACTTCCTCGAGGAACGCCTGACAGAAAGCAACCCCTATGTACTAATTGCAGACATCTGCCAAAAGCTGCAGCACCATCCGGATGTAATACTGAAGGCAATACGTTTCATCATGAAAGAGTCCTGGCAATACTCCACCGACGGCGATGCCGTCTTCCTAACTCACAAGCTCCCAGGCGGCCTCAAGCTCTAAACTCTGCCGCACACTTCTTCGCCAGGAGAAAAATAATCAGTCGAAAACAGGGAACCAAAAAAGGAGAGAGTCTCTGTATGTTAGAGACTCTCTCCTTGACTCGGGGAAATAATACCCCTCTTCTTCTTAAA
>NZ_JRAT01000013.1:0-564 GCF_000765945.1 Porphyromonas gulae | reverse complement strand
GAAGAAGTCCGTACAGTTGAAGTGACGGAAAGCAACATACTTGGTGCCCGCTGGCAACTGTACAGTCTTTTGGTACCAAGTCCCCTGTGCACGAGTACCGCGAATAGCTTCAGGTGCCGTCACAACAGACTTGGCCGTCAGAGTCTCTTCCAACAAAGCGTTCGTGAAGTTCGCTGCATCATTACCCGTAGAAGATGCATAAACAGCATAGTGTTCTCCTGCCCATGCGGCATCCTGTGCNGCCTGCTCTGCAGTCAGATTCTGTACAGGATTCAACTGCTGTGGATCAACTGTTACGTTTACACACTTCTTGGGTGATACACCTGCTGCATACTTCACTTCCACGCAATACTCATGATTGCCAGGGGCTACGCCCTCTTCTTCGAATGTAGTTGCCGTCAGACCCTCCTTGATCTTAGTGCCGTCACGATAAACCGTGTAAGTATAATCGACTGAGGTGCCTCCTTCGCCGGTGATCACGACATCGTCAATCACTATAGCAAGAACATCCGTGCAATTATAGTGTCGGAATGCCACATATTTAGTGCCATCAGGTAGATCTTT